>JAGPAO010000122.1 GCA_018063805.1 Synergistaceae bacterium
TATTCCGTTTGCCTCATGCAATCATGGATGAAGATGTTAAGCGCATCACCGATTTGGGCGTCAAGTTGGAGCTGAATCATCGGGTGGAAGGCGCGCCGGAGACGCTTCTGACGCAGGGATTTGACGCCGTGTATGTCGCCTGCGGTTACCCGAAGGACGCGGGGTTGAATATCCCTGGTAATGACGCCAAGGGCGTTTATACATCGCTTGATTTATTGGAAAAAGTGGCGCATAACGAGCGCCCTGATATGGGTAAAAAGGTATTGATTATCGGCGGCGGAAATACCGCTATGGATGCAGCCCGCACGGCAAGCCGCCTGAGCGGTTCCCCCGTGACGGTGGTCTATCGCCGCACACGCGGCGAGATGCCGGCCATCCCCGAAGAATTGCATTTGCTGTTTGAGGAAGGGAATGAGCTGGTGGAACTGGCGGCACCTCTGCGCGTCGTTGTTGAAAATGGGCGCGTTGCGGGGCTTGAGTGCGAGCGCACACGCTTGGGAGAACCGGATGCAAGCGGCAGAAGAAGCCCCGTTCCCACGGGGGAGAAGTTTATTCTTGCGGCCGATTCCATCGTGCTTGCCATCGGTCAAATGCCGGAGACGGCTATCTTCAAGGACAGCCGAATTACCCTGAAGAAGGGCGGCGCTGTCGAGGTTAACGGCAGAGGGCGCACCGCATCCTGCGGCGTTTACGCCGGAGGAGATGCAGCGACGGGCCCCGCCATTGTCATTGCAGCGTGTGCCGATGGAAGACGAGCGGCTGAGGCGATCTGCGACGAATTGGATATTCCCGTCCCCTGTGACTGCGATGAACTTCCGCGCCTGTCGGGTGAGGATATTCTGAAAATAAAGCTGGCGCGTACGATGAAGGTCGATCCGCATCAGGAGCAGCATCTTCCGGTGAAAGAGCGCAAGGGATTTGAGCTCGTTGAGCAGACGCTGTCGGAGGCCGATGCACGAGCCGAGGCTGAGCGCTGCCTGCAATGCACCGCCGTTTGCGATAAGTGCGTTGAGGTTTGCCCAAACCGCGCTAATTACAGCTATACAAGCGCTCCTTTTTATGCCGATGCTCCCATTTTAGCGGTCGAGGCCGGAAAAGTGGTGATTGTGGATTCTGAAGGGGTTGCGATTACTCAGTCCCGCCAGATTGTTCACGTTGATGATTTTTGTAATGAGTGCGGTAACTGCGCCTCTTTCTGTGTGCATCAGGGGCGTCCGTATATAGATAAACCGAGGATCTTTATGGAAGAGGAAGATTTCCTCGCGGAGAAAGAGCTCGCTTTCCGTCTGATGTCGGATGGAATCAGAATGCGCAAGGATTCCAAAGAATCCAAGCTCACAGTTTCGCACAGTGGGTATGTTTTTGAAAATGAGTGTGTGGAAGCCAAGTTGGACAGGGGTTTTGCCCTGTCGAGTGTAAAGCTCAAGGCAGCTTTTGAAGGCGCGATTTCGCTGAGGCCGGCTGTGGAAATGGCCGCTTTGTATGCGGGACTCCGTTCTTCCATGCCTTGGCTCTGATATTCGGGACAGTGTCGAGGGGGGATCTCGTAAGGAGACTTGCGGGTAGAGGGTATCGTTCTGTATCACTGTTATGGATTGAGGAGGAATAGGCATGGATTTTGCAAAGATCGTGGAACAGGCAAAAAAATATGAGCCGGAGATGACAAAGTTCCTGCGGGACATGATTGCGATTCCAAGTGAGAGCGCGCAGGAGAAGGAAGTCGTCTTGCGCATCAAACAGGAGATGGAGAAGGTTGGTTTTGACAAGGTTGAAATCGACCCAATGGGGAATATCCTCGGCACCATCGGGCATGGCAAACACGTTATCGCGATGGACGCACATATCGACACCGTTGGCGTTGGCAATATGGCAAACTGGAAATTTGATCCGTACAAGGGGTGCGAGGATGCCGAGACCATAGGCGGACGCGGTGCCAGCGACCAAGAGGGCGGCATGGCCTCGATGGTCTACGCGGGAAAAATCATCAAGGATCTTGGACTCGAAGGAGACTACACGCTGGTTGTAGTCGGTTCCGTCCAGGAAGAGGATTGCGATGGGCTTTGCTGGCAGTACATTATCAAGGAGGGGAAACTCCGCCCCGAATTTGTCGTCAGCACCGAGCCTACGGATGGCGGCATTTACCGCGGTCAGCGCGGCCGCATGGAAATCATGGTGGAGACGACGGGCATCAGCTGCCACGGCTCCGCTCCGGAGCGTGGAGAGAACGCCATCTATAAAATGGCGGATATCTTGAAGGAGATTCAGGCGCTCCACGTCAACTTGAAGGATCACGACTTCTTGGGCAAGGGCAGCATGACGGTCTCCGAGATCTTTCATTCCTCCCCCTCGCGATGCGCAGTGGCGGACGGTTGCCGCATTTCCATTGACCGCCGTTTGACCGTCGGCGAGACAGGGGAGTACGCCCTTCAGCAGATTCGCAATCTCCCGGCCGTTAAAGCGGCAAACGCAAAGGTCACGATGTATGAATACGACCGCCCCTCTTACACGGGATTGGTCTATCCGACGGAGTGTTACTTCCCCACCTGGTTGATTGACGAGGACCACCCCGTCTGTGAGACGTTGATGGACACGTATTCCAACCTCTTTAAGAAAAAAGCGCGTTTGGACAAGTGGACCTTCTCGACCAACGGCGTCGCGATCATGGGGCGCTACGGCATTCCCTGCATCGGTTTCGGCCCGGGGCATGAAAATCAGGCACACGCCCCCAACGAGCTGACCTGGAAGAAGGAGCTCGTGGACTGTGCGGCGATGTATGCGGCGATTCCTCTCGTTTACGTGGAGAAATACGCCGACAAGATGCCGGAGCACACGCTGAATCTCGTTTAAACTCTGTGCTGTTTAGCGCACAGATTGAGGTCTCTCGCTAAAAGTGGCGGGAGCAGAATGATAAAAAATGGAGGGTTTATTATGCAGACAGTATTTCACGGACGTCATTTCATCACTCTTAGGGACTACACGCGCGAAGAAATCGATACGATGTTGGATGTATCCTTTGATCTTAAGAGAAAATTTGCCATGGGGCTTCCAACCCCTTATCTGACCGATAAGACCATGTTTATGATGTTCTTTGAGCAGTCCACCCGTACCCGTAATTCCATGGAGGCCGGTTTTGCACAGCTCGGAGGGCACGCAGGATTCCTCGATTCCAGCAGCATGCAGATTGCACACGGAGAAACAGCCAAGGACACGGCGACGATCCTCTCCCGCTTTGGGCACGCCATTGCCTGCCGCTACTGCAACTGGACCTACGGCAACAAGTACCTGAACGAAATGGCTCAGCACTCAAGCGTTCCCATCATGAACTTGCAGTGCGATCTGTATCACCCGATGCAGGCGCTCGCCGATTTGATGACCATGCAGGAGAAGTTCGGCCACAACCTCAAGAAATTGAAGGTCTCCATCATCTGGGCCTATGCGGAGAGCCACAAGAAGCCGATTTCCGTTCCTCTCTCTCAGCTGCTTGTCTTCCCCCGCTACGGGATGGAAGTATGCCTGGCACACCCCAAGGGCTGGGAGCTCCCCGATTGGGTTATCGCGGAGGCCAAAGAGAATGCGGAGCGTTACGGCGGAACGGTCACCATCACCGATGACGAAGCCTATGCGTACAAAGACGCACATGTGGTTATCCCGAAGAACTGGGGCAACTGGGTCAACGACCAGACCGGACTGACCCTCGCTGGGGCCTCTCAGGTTGTTGATGATAAGTTGATGGCTCATAAGTCTTGGAAGTGCACCGAGGAAAAAATGGCGACTGCGGATCGCAACGTTTGCTACATGCACGCACTGCCTGCGGATCGCAACAATGAAGTGGAGGATTCTGTCATCGACGGGCCGCACTCCATTGTTTACGATGAAGCGGAAAACCGTCTGCACACAGCAAAGGCCGTAATGACGCTTTTGATGGGCGGTAAATAATCTGATTCCAAAAGGCCCCGGTTTTTTCGGGGCCTTTTTAAAACTGGAATGGGGTGTTGAGTATGGAGGAAAAAAAGGCAACAACGGAAAAAAAATTTACGGATCGTGAATTGATTTACCAGTTGGACGGATTTCCCAGTTTGAAAGTGGCTCTGCCGCTTGGCCTTCAACACGTTTTAGCTATGTTTACGGGGAACCTCGTCCCCGTTTTTGTCCTTGCCGGAGTGCTTGGCTTGGATGATCCCTCTAAAATCATCATGGTGCAGTGCGCTATGTTTGTCTCCGGTCTGACAACGCTTTTTCAGGTTTATCCCATTGGCTTTAAAAAATCATTTTTACCGCGAATCGGCGCGGGGCTTCCCATTGTTATGGGAACCTCTTTTGCCTTTGTCCCCACCGCCAAAACAGTGGGGGCGCAGTACGGTCTTCCCGGTGTTCTGGGCGGTGTTCTCTTAGGCGGATTGGTAGAGGTGGTTATGGCCGTCTTCCTCAAGCCTTTGAAGAGGTTCTTCCCTCCTCTTGTGGTCGGCTCTGTTTTGATCGCCATCGGGGTTAACTTGCTGACGGTCGGAGTCAATTACTTTGCGGGTGGTGTGGGGAGTAAGGACTATGGATCTCCGAGCAACTTGCTGATCGGTTTTTCTGTTTTTATGGTTGTTATGCTGTTGCAGCGCTTTGGTAAGGGGATGTGGAATGCTTCCTCCCTGCTTATCGGTGTCCTCGCCGGGTATGCTCTTTCCATCGCTCTTGGGAAAATCAGCTTTGGTATCGTCGGAAGCGCTCCCTGGTTCAGCATCCCCATTCCGATGCGCTTTGGGTATGAGTTTCATTTGGATGCGGTGCTGGCTTTTGCCTCCATCTATATCGTCTCCGGTTTAGAGACGATAGGCAACACCTCGGGTATCACCGTCGCGGCATTTGATCGCGAGGCGACAGCGGAGGAGACGTCCGGTGCGATCATGGCGGATGCCGCCGGTTCAATGATTGCCTCCGTATTCAATACACTCCCTAACACGGCTTTTGGACAGAATGCGGGTATTGTCGCCATGACGGGTGTCGTCAACCGCTGGTGTATTGCGGTCGGAGCCTTTGTCCTTATCGGTGCCGGTTTATTCCCCAAAATAGGGGCTATTTTTTCCGTCATGCCCAATAGCGTTCTCGGCGGTGCCGTTATCACTGTTTTTGCCATGATCATGATCAACGGAATCAAGCTCATCGGCAAGGCGGGTTTTTCTCATCGCAATATTTTAGTGTTGGCGGTTACGTTTGGTATTGGGATGGGATTTGGCAGCACCCCTGCAGCCACTGTGCAGATGCCCGCTATTCTCCGGATGATTTTTCACGACTCCGTGTCCGCGGTCTGTATCATTTCCATTATCGCGAATATCGTGTTCCCGGTGGATAAGGATCAGGTTGCCGTAGAAATGGAAGTTGACTAAACCTGCGGAGGCAGAGATCCCTTTGTTTTGTAAGTATCGATAGGTTCTATTTTTTTATCGCTTTTGTTGTGATAAAAAGAACAACAAAAAATAGAATGCAATGGCGATGAAAAACTCTTGAAGCGGTCTGAAGAAAGGATGCGAATAGAGCGGTGAAAAAACAAGATAAGCGGTTAGCCGCAGTGCTTTGTAACGGGGGAAGCCGACGCAAAGAAGGCCTTAGTAACGAGGCACTCAAAGGAGATTGCGCTCAACTACTTGCACAAAACGAGGGAGGCCCCTTTGATTGTGCTTATGGTTGTGTCGGCGGTTTGTCGTGCGCCAAAGTCTGCCCCGTCCATGCGGTGGCCCTTAACAAAAAAAACGTTGCACGAGTCAATCGAGCGGTTTGCACGGGGTGCGGTGCCTGCGTCAAAGCCTGTCCCAGAAATTTAATCCGTCTTCTTCCCGAGGAAAATACACTGATACCGCGTTGTGCCAATCCTAAATCGGCTGCCGATGCCCGAAAAGAGTGCGATGTCAGTTGTATTGCTTGCGGGCTTTGCGTCAAAA
>JAGPAO010000123.1 GCA_018063805.1 Synergistaceae bacterium
GCGGAGAGGCTTTGGCCATTGCATCCGTCGGCAATTTATTGGGTGGCTACAGTTCTTTTTTTAGGATTTTTTGCGGGATTATTTCCGTGTCTCTTTTGTTCTTCTTTACGCTGAAAATATTTTTTTGCCGTGACTATTTTTTAGATGAGATACGTGACATCAATGTTCTTTCTATATTCCCCACGTACTTTATGGGTTTGATGGTTTTATCCACATATATCCATGCGTCATTGGGCGGCATTTCCGTTGGTGCCATTGTTTGTGCCTTTGCTTTTGCCGGACATCTATCGGTAACGCTCTTTTTTTCGTGGCTGCATTTAAGACACGTTAGCGTTGACACGATCATGCCGAACTGGTTTATCGTTTATGTTGCCTATGCCCTTGGGGCTGTTTTCGCTTCTTATTACGGTTTTTTTACGATAGGAAAGGGAATTGTTACTGTCGCTCTTGCGAGTTATTCGGTCCTTTTCCCCATAGTATTTTATCGCCTATTGGTCGTCGGGAGGATCCCGGATAAGCTGTTGCCGGCAATTTGGTTGGTGAATTCACCCATTAATATCTGCATCGTCGCTTATATCGCCTCTTTTTCGGTGATTAACGGGCTTTTTTTGGCAGTCTTGTTTTTTTTCTCTATTCTGTCTTTTGTCGTCTCCGTTTGGTATGTTGATATTAGGAGGGTTTTGAAGAATGGTTTTGCCCCCACGTGGTCGGCTTTTACTTTTCCGTCTATTATTTTTGTGGTGGCTTTGCGAGACACTTTTAATTATTTTTATGGCGGCAAAGCGTATCTCTACATTGATTTGTTTTTTGCGGGGCTTGATATTGCGGTCGCAGCCATTGTCTTTTTAATTTTACTGTTGTTTTTGCGTTACCCGAGAATTGAGGTCCCGGAAGTTATCACGCATGACGATGCGTTATGCGGAAAATAAAGTGACGACGTATTTTTATGTGAACTGCCGTTGTAGTATAACTGCGGAGAGTTTGATGCTTGCCGCAATGAGAGGACTCGATAGCGTAAACATCAAACTCGTCGGTGTGAACCCTAGGTTCTCCCTTATTTTTAGACTAGAGCTTTGCTTTCTATTTTATTCAAATAGCGATAAATCGTGGATTCGGAGCAGCAGAGCTGCGCTGCTACCTGGCCGACGGATCCCTTGACTAAGAACACGCCCTTGTCGCTTAGAGTGTGGACAATTTTTAACCGTTCCGCCTTGGTCAATCGGCTGGGGGGGATTTTTTCTCCCGCAAAATAGTCGTTGAGTACGGAATCGGTCATCTCCGCGATGGTGGAGGAGAATGTCTCCGGGATATCCAGAGCGGAGGCATCGGGGGTGAAATTGTAGTTTTTCTCCACTAAATAATCCGGGTGGCATAGTTGCAAAACGCTCTTGCTCAAATCAAGATAACGGGAACTGTCAAAGTTGATGCAGAGCAACCCGATCAGTTCATTGCCGTCTTTGATAAAAAACATGGAGGAGCGTATGAGTTGGTTGTCCTTTGCCAGCGAGTTGTAGCTGGCGATATAGTTTGAGCGGAGGTACTCCTTATCGTCAATCAATTTTGCAGCCCAATCCGTTAAGGGAGCTCCGATATCTCTGTCGCTGATGTGGTTGTTGACAATAGCCACGATAGACTGTGAGGGTTTTTTTGCATCATGCAATGCAATCTCGTAGTCCGGTCCCAAAACCTCACCTAAAAAATGTACCAAATGGATGTAGGAGCTAATACTCTTGCTTCGCATGGTTTCCTCCATATCTGTTGCTCTCTTTTTTAGTGAATTTGCGTTTCATTATACAGCAAGGAGCGGGGGAGTGTATGCGGTCGCCGGCCAAATAATTAGTTAATTGATAAAAAATATGCAGCAAGATGCAGGCGAAATACGCATATAATCCCATTATTGCGGAATAACGAGGGTGTTTGTTGACAATTATTTATTTCATTAGTAAAATTTATGCATTATAAGTGCGGTGAGTTTATCCGCTCCGAGCCCATTAAGGGTGCATCTCTGTTTGCTGTAAGATATTTTTAAGAATAAATGATTCTCAAAAAAATATTCTAGGGGGAATGTGTTATGTCCATTAAGTATGTAGCAGAACCGTTCAGAATTAAAATGGTGGAAACGATTAAGATGTTGACGCGGGAAGAGCGGGAGCAAAAAATAAAAGATGCAAAGTATAACATGTTTAATTTAAAAGGAGACGATATCTATATCGACTTACTGACGGACAGCGGTACCAATGCCATGAGTTCGGAGCAGTGGGCGGGTATCATGAGGGGGGACGAGGCGTATGCCGGTGCCTCCAGCTACTACAAGCTACTCGATGCGGGTAAGGATATTTTCGGTTTTGAATACATTCAGCCGGTACACCAGGGGCGAGCTGCGGAAAAGGTTTTGTTCCCCATCCTTCTAGGTCCCGGTAAGTATGCTGTTTCCAATATGTTTTTTGACACGACGAGGGCTCACGTTGAATTAGCGGGAGCAAGAGCCATTGACTGTGTCGTTGAAGAGGCTAAAAATCCATCAGTGAGAGCTCCTTTTAAGGGAAACATGGATGTCGTGAAGCTTGAAAAGCTGATTAACGAATACGGCGCGGATAAAATTGGTCTTATCGTTATGACGATCACGAACAACTCCGCCGGTGGTCAGCCCGTTTCTATGGCGAATATGAGGGATGTATCCGCCATTTGTAAAAAATACAACATTCCTTTGGATATTGATGCCGCTCGCTATGCTGAAAATGCTTACTTTGTGAAGCAAAGAGAAGAAGAATGCAAAAACATGTCCATCAAGGATATTATTTGCAAGATGTTCAGCTATGGAGATATGTTTACGATGTCCGCTAAAAAAGACGGTATTGTCAATATGGGCGGTATGATCGGAGTCAAGGATGGAAATTCTCCGATTATCCTGAAAATAAAGGCGAACTGTATTTCGTATGAGGGTTTTTATACCTATGGCGGATTGGCAGGGCGTGATTTAGAGGCTCTCTCCATCGGTTTGTATGAGGGCATCGATGAGGGGTACTTGGCTTACCGCATTGGGCAGATGGAGTACTTGGCATCGCGCTTGGATGATGCGGGGATCATCTATCAAGCCCCTGTCGGCGGACATGGTGTGTTTGTGGACGCCGCGGCGATGTTCCCGGAAATCCCGTACAACGAGTTTCCTGGGCAAGTATTGGCCATTGAGCTGTATAAAGAGGCGGGCATCCGTACGTGTGATATCGGCTCTTACATGCTGGGCAACGACCCCGATACAAAAGAACAGCTCCACGCTGATTTTGAATTTACCCGCTTTGCGATTCCCAGAAGAGTGTACACGCAGGCGCATATCGACGTCATGGCAGATGCGTTGATTGCGATTAAAGCCAGAGCTTCCGAGATCAAACGAGGGTATAAAATAACCTGGGAGCCGCCGATTCTGCGCCATTTCCAGGCCAGCTTGGAGCCCATCGCTTAAACTTTTTTTAGTCCGTTTTTTGATAGAATGATAATCGGTTAAATAAAATGTTCGATTTAAGATGAAATCTTAAATCGAACATTTTATTTTGACTTATCGATTTGGGAATGCGATTTATAAAATGAACCTTTGAGATAACCTTCTTGATATAATAGGGTAGGGAGGTGGTTTTGTGAAGCGGTGTCGTGGTGGGATGGTTCTCTTGATTTTGTCTGTGTTCCTGTTTTTGTATAGCTCTGCGGCATGGAGTGAAGACTTGGGGGTGACTCCGTCCGGGTTGATAGATCAGCTTAAACTAGTGTTGGGCGAAGAGGAAATGACTACCGTAAACGGGGATCCAATCGTTATCGGAGATGCAGCGGAGACGGTGGATAAGGCCGGAGCGGTGTTTTTTACATCTGAGATTAACAAAGACCTCGTCCTCAGCGGTACGGTTAATGCTCAATCCGGGAAATTGCAGAATCTTTCTGTTGAGATTGCCATACCCGAGGGAGCGGAGAGCGTTCGTCTGGAAAATGCTGTCTGGTTGCACGGGTTTTTCTCATCGCTGATCGTTTCGCTTTTTTCGATCAATGCGGCAGAGTACCAAAGTGCAGTGGATCTGTATAAGGAAAATATGGAAAAATTGATAAGGGATGAAAAAGCAGAGGCTCAATTGGATCTTGAATATATAAAGGTTAGATATTTTTTCAGCGGCGAGGGTGCGTTTGCGCGTTTGAAAACAATACTGGATCCTCAATAAGAATGTTTATCTGCCAAAGGAGGTTTTTTCTATGCGAGTGATTGGAATCAGCGGTAGCCCGCGGCGCGGGGGAAATACAGATCAGAGTTTGCAAATTGTCTTGGATTCTCTGAAAAAGGAGGGCATAGACGGGGAACTGTTCCCTGTCGGAGGGCTTCCCGTAAGGGGGTGTCTTGCTTGCGGCTGGTGTATGAGCAACCAGGTGAATCGATGTGTGCAGACAGAGGATTATATGAATGCCCTTATTGAGAAGATGATGGCTGCGGATGGTATTTTGCTCGCCTCCCCCGTCTATTACGCGGATATCACGCCAGAGATAAAGGCGGTTATCGATCGAGCCGGTTTTGTCACGCGCAGCAACGGATCCACTTTGGCTAGAAAAGTAGGAGCGGGGATTGCCATTGCCCGCCGCGCGGGTGCGATCCACGCTTTTGATTCCCTCAATCATTTTTTCTTGATCAATGAAATGGTCATTCCTGGTTCCAGCTACTGGAATGTGGGGTATGGGCTGAGTAAAGGGGATATCCAAGAGGATGCAGAGGGGGTTGAGACACTCCGCACCTTGGGAGAAAACATGGCGTGGCTGCTGAAAAAACTAAAGGGGTAATGTATTTGTTGCAGGAAAAGGAGCAAAAACTGGAGCAAATCCTAAAGGGGCTGGGACGCGTATTAATCGCTTTTTCGGGTGGTGCTGACAGCACGCTTCTTTCCATGGCAGCATTCAGAGTTTTGGGGGGGCAGGCGGTGGCGATTCATATGCTCTCCCCGTTCAGTTCTGATTCGGATAAACAGGATGTACGGGATTATGCTGAAAAGATAGGTATTCCCCTGGTTTTTCTTGAAACTAATGAGCTGGCGGACTCTGAAATTACGGTCAATTCGCCCCGACGCTGCTATTTTTGTAAAAAGATACGCATGGCGCAATTGAGTGCCTACGCAGAGGAAAATGGGTTTTCCTGGATTCTTGACGGATCGAATCAGGATGACCTGGGGGATTTTCGCCCCGGTATGCAGGCTTTGCAGGAGTGCGAGATTGCCCGCAGCCCGTTATTGGAGGCCGGTTTTACTAAGCCGGATGTGCGCCTGCTGTCGCGTGAATGGGGGCTTGATAGTTGGGATAAGCCGGCGGCCGCTTGTTTGGCCTCACGTATCCCCTATGGAGAGCCGATAACAGCAGAGGCGCTTGCCCGCGTGGATACGGCGGAGAGCAGCCTTCGCCCTTTTATCCCTCGCAGCGCGCAGTTGCGTGTGCGTTTGCACGGAGATCTTGCCCGAATTGAAGTAGATCCTGCCGGCATTGCCCTCCTGTTGGCGCATTCGCAGGAAGTGACAGCCGAATTGAAAAAACAGGGCTTTCGTTATGTAACATTAGATTTAGAAGGGTATCATATGGGAAGCTTTAACCCATAGCATCAGTGTATAATAGGTTACGGTTTTTCTGTCCGGTTGCTTTACTTAGAATTCTATTTAGGTGTAAAAGCAGCTGATAATCAGGAGGGGATTATGTATGCGTCGTATAGGCACGGTTTCTCGTGGAATAAGACTCCCGATCGTTGTGCAGGGGGATGATATTGTTAAAATTGTCGTGGATCAAGTATTGGAGGCTTCGCAGTCCTCTTATGAGCCGTTT
>JAGPAO010000124.1 GCA_018063805.1 Synergistaceae bacterium
GATTAGGGCAATCGTAAAAAGCAGTATTTCCAATGCTGGTTAGATTCGTAAGGCCGGATAAATTGACGGTTTCAAGATCAGCGCAACCTTGGAAAAGGGAGACTTCAAGCGTGGTCAACTGGGTCAAACCCGACAAATTAGCTGTTTTGAGGAGAGGGGAGCTGTAAAACGCACCGCTTCCAATGCTACTCAGGCTTGTGAGTCCGGATAAATCCAACAGAATCATGTTTGAATTATCAAGAGCATTGGCCGGTATCGATATTTGGTTATTTTGCATCACAAGAGCAAAGCCTGTCGTCAGGTTTTTCAGTGCGGTCCAGTCATTTGGTGCTGTTTGAAGTGCATCACCCGTAATGGTCAGCGTGTCCCCTTCGTTGTAGCCGGGAATGGCTATGGGGGTACCTGTTATTTTCACGATGGTATGGTTGGCCGCGGAGGCGATGCTTGCATATATCATAACCGCAATCATCACTGTGATTAGCGCTGCAAAGCGTTTTGCTAGCACTAAAAGATTTTTCGACCTCATTTACTTCACGCTCCTCGCCGTTTTTTAAACTAAAAGTGGATAACACCTATGCATTATAGCGGTTATGATTGCTTATTGGAATGGTTTTCTGCTTCATTGATTGAAAGCTCTCCGCCAGAAGGACAAGGTTTTTGGCGGAGAGCTTGTGCCGGTGCCTTGCCGTTTTAAAGCTCCTTTATTCAAAAGCCTCTTTTAAAACGGCAATAGCCTTGTCGAGCTGTTCGTAGGAGAGGGCATCGGAAATTTGAAGCCGCACTCTGGCTGTTCCTTCGGGAACAACGGGAAAACCAAAACCTATCGTAAAAACGCCTTTTTTCAGCATTTTGTCAGAAGCGGCAATCGCTTTTGCGGTGTCCCCCACGATAATGGGGATGATCGCGCTATCGCCATCGAGTGGGTTGAGCCCGATTTCTCTGATTTTTTTTCTGCAGTATGCTGTTTTTTCCTTTAGAGACGTCACGATTTGAGGGTTTTTATCCAGGTGATGGATAGATTCCAGCGCAATGGCGCATAAAACGGGAGGGAGGCAATTTGAAAACAAGTGAGGCCTTGAGCGTTGAGCCAACATCGCGCAAATGCTTTTGGATGCGGCGATAAAACCACCGCCCGCACCGCCTAACGCTTTGCCGAAGGTACCGGAAATAATGTCCACGCCGTCTGTCATGTTGCAGTATTCCATCGTGCCTCGCCCCGTTTTGCCTATAACACCTGTGGCGTGGCTATCGTCAACCATAACAAGCGCGTTATATTTTTTGCACAGTGCGGCTATTTCGGGCAATTTGGCGATATAGCCTTCCATGGAAAAAACGCCATCCGTCACGACGAGAACGGTTCCGCAGTCTTTTGTCTCCATGAGTTTCTGTTCCAAGTCCGCTAAATCACCGTGCTTGTAGACGTTTTTTTTGACCCCTTTCCCCGCCATGCGGCAGCCGTCAATGATGCTGGCATGGTTAAGTTCGTCCGATATAACGGCATCGCCGTCGCTCAAAAGAGCAGGGATACAGGCCGTATTGGCCGCCCAGCAGGACGTGTACGTCAACGAGTCCTCCATTCCGAGAAATTGAGCGACTGTCTCCTCAAGCTGCTTGTGAATGTCGTACGTACCGCATATAAACCGAACAGACGACGCCCCGGCTCCGTACTTGTCTAAAGCGGTATGAGCCGCTTGGATGATATCGGGATGATTGGCAAGACCAATGTAGTTATTGGAGCACAACACGATCTCCTCGCCAAAGCCGTCAACGTTTATCGTGCCGTTTAACGCATCGGTGTTGTATTTAAAATATTTATACGTTTTTTTGTCTTTCAGTGCCTGGAGTTCTCCGTCAAGCTTTTCGTAAAAATCCACCCTCATCTCAATCCCCCCAATTTAAAATAACTTTTCCCGCATTACCCGATGCCATAATCTCAAAACCCTTTTCATAGTCGTTGATGCCAAAGCGATGTGTGATAATCGGAGAAATATCTAAGCCGCCATTGATGAGCATCGACATTTTATACCACGTTTCAAACATCTCACGACCGTAAATGCCCTTTATGGTGAGCCCATTAAAAACGAGTTTATCCCAATCAATAACCGTCCCGGGCGACTGCAACCCCAAGACAGCGATTTTCCCTCCATGCGTCATGTTTTCGATCATCTCTTTAAACGCAGCGCCGTTGCCCGACATTTCCATCCCTACGTCAAAGCCCTCTTTCAGACCGAGTTCTTTTTGAACATCCGCGACGTTTTTTTCTTTAATATTGACGACGTGTTTGATGCCCATTTTTTTTGCCAGTTCCAGTCTGTAGGGATTCACATCCGTAATTACAACGTGTCTGGCTCCTACTTTCATCGCCACGGCTGCGGCCATAATGCCTATGGGGCCTGCCCCTGTCACAAGTACATCCTCACCGACTAAATCAAAGGATAAAGCGGTGTGGACGGCGTTTCCGAATGGGTCAAAGCAACTGAAGAGCTCTTCCGGGATGGATTCATCTGCATGCCAAATGTTTGAGACGGGAATGCTCAAGTATTCGGCGAAGGCCCCTTGTCGGTTGACACCCACTCCATGCGTGTCTTTGCACAGATGCCTCCTGCCCGCACGGCAGTTTCGGCACTGACCGCAAACGAGATGACCTTCTCCCGATACAAGCTCCCCCTCTTGTACGTCTTTGACATTGGAACCAAAGGCGACGACCCGCCCCACATATTCGTGTCCAATGACCATGGGAACGGGAATCGTTTTTTGAGCCCACTCATTCCATTCGTAAATGTGGATATCCGTACCGCAAATAGACGTCTTGTTGATTTTGATGAGCACGTCATTCGGCCCTATTTCCGGTATCGGTACCTCGTCCATCCAGATGCCTTTCTCCTTGTGTTTTTTTACGAGCGCTTTCATCTTATTTGCCATATCCATTCCCCCTTCTTACAGTAAAAAACGGACTGTGTCCATTTACCGCGGATGGAACAAAAAAATGCCGTTTTACCTTGTCCTATTTCAATTTGCCGGGTTCTGTCTCTGCTGCCAATATCGTCTTGACCCGCCCGACGGCTCCGCCCTCTTCCAGCATAACCTTGATGCCGTGCGGGTGAAAGGGGCTCTTGGTCAAGATGCGCGCCACATGTCCTCTCGTAAGGTTGCCGGAGCGCTGATCTTGTTTTAATACGATATCCACAAGCGCGCCTATTTTGATATCGTTTCTGTTCTGTCCATTCATGCGGCTGTCTCCTTTATGTGTCCTGCCGATTCTGTAACGGTTCTTCTTAAAGCTGCTTTGCATTGTAAATCCAAGAGCCTATAATGGATAGTGTTTGTGGTGATGGAATTACCCTATAGAGAGGTGGTGATGAAGCGTGGATCTTGATATGAAAATAGTTGATGATATTATACGCATATCGCAAAAATATAAGGAAATTCATAAAATCGTTTTGTTTGGCTCAAGAGCGAGGGGCGATAATACGGCTAAAAGTGATGTTGATTTGGCGATTTACACCGGTAAAAGCGAGAAATCCGAGTTGGCGCACTTTATTTTGGAAATGGAAGATATCAAAACGCTTTTGAAAATCGACATTGTGGAAGTAAACGAAAATTTGAGTGAAAAAATGGTGTCTAACATAGAAAAAGATGGAGTGGTTTTGTTGGATAAAATGAGTGATAAGCGGGCAAGTTTCAAAAACGCTTTGGCTCGGTTGAATGAGTCGATCCTTGAATACGACCAAACGAAAAGCTCCTCGGTTCGCGACGGTGCGATCCAGCGCTTTGAATTCTCGACGGAGCTGGCTTGGAAGACGGCAAAAGAGTTCTTAACGGATGAGGGCTTTGTGGATTTGAACAGTCCGAAGTCGGTGATGAGGCAGGCTTTCGCGTCGGGGCTTATCGACCACGAGAATCACTGGGTAGACCTTCTGAATGACAGAAACAGGACGTCTCATATTTATAAAGAAGAACTTGCCGACGAGATATATAACAAAATTGTGACTGTTTATTACGGTGAATTGATGAAGCTGCTTCAACGGTTGGAGACGCTATAAACAAATTTTTCATAGTAACAGGGGAGGGCGTTTTGTTTGGTGCCGTCGGGACGCCCTATTCCCTCTGTTCTTTTAGGGATACTGTTTTCTCGATGTCACATAATACAGCCGCCTGGGGAGCTCATCCTCTTCGAATGTGGCAATATCTACGCTGTCAAAGTTTTTTGATAGTTGCCGTGCTTTTTCCTCGCTGAAAAAATGCACAATAAACCCATTGGCTTCATACATGTCCTCACCTCTGTGAATGCCTTTCCCGAAGTGCGGATCACTGGTGTTCCGTACCGTGTAGATATGGATGCCCCCCGGTTTTAACACCCGTTCGACTTCATCGAAGATAAATTCAAGCTCCTTCGTTGAAAAAGCCATACAGAAAAACATGTGGGAATAGCATGCGTCAAAAAAATCATTATCAAAGGGGAGCGGTTCCCGTGCATCATGGCGTATTGCCGTAATGTACTCGGATAGTCCTAACGCGTCTGCTTGGCTTTTTATTTCTTTAATCCCGGTATCCGAATAATCCAAGACGTATACGTGAAATCCATTTTGGGCAAAGAAAAGAGTATCCCTTCCTTGTCCGCCGCCTAATTCAAGAATTTTTGTTTTTCCCTCTTGCTTGAAAATCGCTGCGGCTTTTTTAGCCGACTCACTCGGATTTTCACCGAACATTTCAGCCTGATCGGAATAGGTTGCTTCCCAGTGTGCGTTTTGATTGTTTAACGCATCGTGATCCCTCTTGTTTGGCATGTATAAGATCTCTCCTTAAAAAATGTACGATGTTTGTATCGCTAGTAACCCTTTCAAGGCTTCCTGTTTTTCCCCGAAAATCCCAGTGATGAATTGGTCCAGCCCTTTTATGTAGTTCTTGCTGATGATAAAGCCGTTGTTGTGATCGCCGGATATCTCCAGAAATTCTTTTGGGGCGCTCAGCGATTCATAAAGCTTCCGCCCGTATTTAAAAGCTACAACATCATCGTCGCGGCTGTGAATAACAAGCACAGGTCTGGTGAATTTTTTCAGATTTTTAACGGAGTTCAATCTATTACCTACGATCACGCTCATGGGCAAAAACGGCACAAGCCCATGCCCGATATCGGCTAGGCTGGAAAACGTCGATTCCAATATCAGCGCTCCGGGTGTCACCGTTCCCGCCAGGTTGGCCGCCACAGCTCCCCCCAGGGACCGGCCGAATAGAATAATCTTTTCTTCCGGGTAACCCCTTTTTAGCAGCCATTCCCATGCTGCAACGGCATCTCGCTTTACTCCGCTGATGCCGGCCCGACCGCCGCTCTCCCCATATCCGCGATAATCGATGATCAAGGTGGAAATCCCAAGGTTATGCAGGATACTTAAGGTTGAGAGCCTGTCCGATATATTCCCCGCGTTGCCGTGAAAAAACAGCGCGGTAGCCCTCGCGTTTTTCGCCGGAACAAACCAGCCGGATAGAGTGACGCCGTCTGAAGTCTCTATCGATACCGACTCATACTCAAGGCCTATCGCAGATGGTGTTTGATCGATCACGCGCGAAGGCTGAAAAAGAATCATATCTTTGAGAAAAAAAGCAGCCAGAACGACCACTAAATAGATTCTGATCGCCGAAAACAGGTATTTGCGAATCTTGCCGATTTCCTTAATCTTCGGTTTGTCCTCCATAAAAGAGATACCCCTCTCCTAGCGCTTGATTCTGTCACTATC
>JAGPAO010000032.1 GCA_018063805.1 Synergistaceae bacterium
AAATATAAGATCTATCCATTCCGCGAAAGGGGAGTGCTGTGATGATTGTTTCAAATTGGGTGATTACGTCTTAAAAACCGAATATAGGACGCAGTGCCAAGCAGAGCGCGTATGCTCTCTGTCTGTTGTTGCGCTGCCTCATGTAACCTTGTGAATACGGAAACGTCTGCGCACACCAAGGGGTGTGTTTTTTTGTGCAAAAACAGAAAAAGCCGCAGGAACCAGCCGCATAAGGCTGCGTTCTGTGGCTTTTTCTCATTTTCTGTTTTCTGCACCCATTTTTTATAAACAAATAAGGAGGACATCATGATCGATCTAGCCCAATATGGATATACGCCATTTTTTATGTCACAGATAAAAGAAAACGCAGAGGAAAAACTCATTCCCGCTCGCGTCATTGCAGTGCACAGAGCTTTTTACAAAGTGGTTTCAGCAAACGGAGAAATAGGGGCCAGACTCGGGGGATCGTTCCGACATGAAATTACGGACGCCGCAGGAGTGCCGGTTGTGGGAGATTTTGTGACGCTACGCCATAATGCTTCCGGCGACTCCACGATAACGGCGGTGCTGGAGAGAAAATCGAAGTTCTCCCGCCCTGATTATGCGGGGCACTCCGCAGAATATGCCAAGACCATCCTCGAACAGGTGATCGCCGCAAATTTCGACTATGTATTCATCATGGTGTCCCTCAACCATGATTTCAATGTCAACCGCATCGCGCGATACTTGGCAGCGGCGAAAGAGAGCGGAGGCATTCCGGTCGTGATTCTGACAAAGGCGGATTTGACAGAGGATTACAGTGAACAGCTCCGAGCTGCGGAGAGTGTCGCGGCGGGGATAGACATCGTCGTCGTCAGCGCTCACACGGGATATGGCATAGACAGGCTTGCCGAATACGTGAAACAGGGAAGGACATTCGTGTTTCTCGGGTCTTCCGGCGTGGGGAAATCAAGCCTTGTCAACTCGCTCGCCGGTGAAGAAATCATGACCGTGAGCGGGATACGAGAGGACGACAGCAAGGGGCGGCACACGACAACCCATCGGCAGCTTGTCCTACTCAAAAACGGCGCGATGATCATCGATACGCCGGGTATACGCGAGATCGGCATGTGGAACGCTGAGGAAGGACTTAAGGAAACTTTCTCCGATGTCGAACAGCTTTTGGGCACATGCCGTTTCTCCGATTGCACCCACGGAAGCGAACCCGGCTGCGCTATCTTAGCGGCCATCGAGCAGGGCGTATTGGATGAAGACAGGTGGAACCAGTATCTGAATCTCAAAAAAGAAAACAGATTTGTGGAGAATAAGTCCGCTTATTTGAATGAGAAAAAGACATTCTTCAAAAAGATTAAGATGGAGATGAGGGAACAGTACCGTAAGGGGGAGAAAAAAGGCAAGAAATAGAGAAAATGCAGGCGGTACAGCTCTCTTCCGCTTGGATGTTATCCATCGGTGACAATGTCACCCCGTAACTCGTCCCTGATCCTGTCATCGAAATGCCGATTTGCGCTGCAAGGACATCAAGAACACTCCCCCCGGCAAGGGTATTGTACGGTAACGTCCTTGCCGGGGAGAGGAGGTGGGATAATCTTGCACAAGTGACATTTCCACTAATGAGTTACGATATGGCGCTATCACATACGTTCTCGGTCACCATTTTTTATCACAACAAACGGATTTTTTCCTCGGATAGCTTTGTGATGCGGGCAATAAGCGCTATCGGCAGTCCCTCTGCTTTCATCTCTCGTGCTGTCTGGGTTTGGTTTTCTCGCATTCCGATATCGATACCTCTTTTTTCGCCCTTCATTTCCGCATTGAGTATTCCCGTTCGGTAGTCAAGGTCGGCGATTTCCTCCTGCAATTGTAAGTAGCGGTTTTCCGGTGCGCTCCAGTATGTTTTTTCCGCGTTTTGCACTTCTTTAAACACGCTGTCCTCTCTTGCCAGGTTATCCATTAGGTCTACCCCCTCTTCTACGTTGTTGATGTAGCTTCCCCAAAGTAACAGGCGTTCTTTTTCCGTTAACGATGCGTGGTCTGTTCCTTTTTTCTCTTTATGTAGTTTGCGCATCGCTTGGGTAAATTTCTCCAGCTCCACAAAGATCAATAGCTCGTCTTCCGTTAGGATGCGCCCCGTTTGCGGATTCGTCAAGATAAAATCCCACACACTTTTTTCGTTGTCTTTTTCCGTATAAAGGCTAAAGCAAAGTAAGGAAATAAGTACAGTTGCTTTTAGGTCTTTGTACGTTCGCCCCGCGCCCAGCTGTTGCACGTAATTTTTGCCCCAATAAAAGAGGCAACGGGGGATGAATTCCGGCTGTGATTCTCGCTGCAGCTCAATGCTCAGCTGTCTTTCGTTTTCATCTATCCCACGAATATCCACGATGGCTTTTTTGCGTCCAAAACTCTCCGGCACCAGTTCGGTGTGGGTTAAAGCGACTTCTTTCAGCCGAGGATAGCCAAGCGCGGCAAAAATACAGTTGAGCAGGTCTAAGAGTAGAGCCGTTCTGGATTCTCTGCCAAAGAGAAATTTAAAGTACAGGTCGCTGTTGCGGCGGATTTTTTCCGGCAATAGACCCGTGCGCTCAAGTTCGAGCATCTCTTGGCGCTGCTGTTTGGTTAATATCGGCAGGTCAAAATCGATGGGTGTCTCCAACCACTCCGACATACAAGCACCCCCTTTTTTGTCATTTTACATGATGGGGGTGAAAAAAGACAGGGAAAATGAGTGGTTACGGGGCTTATCTTCGGTTAGAGCACCGGATTTTTAGGGAGAAGTCGATTGCCTGCAAAAACACACCTCCTGCTATAATCGGCACATGAATAGCAGAATCGCAACCGCAAAAATAGAGACCTATTCTCCGAATCCTTTAAGCCGGGATTTTTATAGGGGCGATGCCGTATCCGTGGCAAAGGGATTGCTCGGCAAGGTATTGGTCAGTCTATCGGGAGGCGAACGAGCGGCGGGAATCATCGTGGAGACGGAGGCCTACGCCGGGCGAGGTGATGCCGCCTGCCACTCCTACAAACGCGCCGCGCCATCCTCCGCACACAGAACCAATGCGATGTTTAGGGATGGCGGGCACGTCTATATCTATCTTATTTACGGCATGCACCACTGCTTTAATGTGGTGGCAAACGCCGTTGACGAACCGGAGGCCGTACTGATTCGCGCACTGGAACCGCTGGACGGCCTGCCCCTTATGGCTCGGCGGCGCGGCACGGAGGATATCAAAAAACTCTGCAGCGGCCCCGGTAAACTTTGCAATGCGCTCGCCATCACTAAAGAACAGTATGGGGCGGATCTCTGCGCTGAGGGGAATCTTTACATCACGGAGGGAATCGAAATCCCGGAGGGAGATATCCTCGCAACACCGCGCATCAACGTCGATTACGCCGGGGAGGCCGCTCTGCTCCCCTATCGTTTCGTCATCCGCAGCAGCAAATTTTTATCGACGAAACGATTTTTAAAGGAAGCGAGCGGCCGGGAAAATAATGCGTAAAACATCAGTTCTGTGATCCCTATGACCCTTGACGAATGTATATCAAAACGATATATTATCCTGTGATTATTCCCATAAAGGAGGCTTAAATACAGATGCAATCAAACAACGCCACGACCATTAGAATGGACGATTATACAAAAACCATCGTAGATTCGGCAGCCAAAAGCAGCAATCAAACGCGCTCCGCTTTTATTATTTCGACATTGCGCGAAAAAACGGAACAAGTCATACAGGAACGGGCGGCAACCATGCGAAAAATTATCCCCCTTGTTTTAGATGCAGAAGACTCAAAATTTTTTTTAGAGGCCTTAGAACGTGAGTTTGAACCCACGCAGGATTTGCTGGACTTAAAGAAACATCATGACTCACTGAACATCACAGACAGGACATAAGGCCGTGGCTTTATTCTGGGAACGTCTTGCAGGTACACACAATCCAGCATATTCTCTGCAATTCACATTCTTTGCCTATAACCTCCCAGATTTTGAATTGCACATATTTTTTTGATATGACTCGAATTCTAACAGGAGACTGCTCTTGAAAAAAATGACGGCTCTGCTTTTTGGAAAAGACGGCTCTTTCGCTACGAGATGCTCAGACACCAGATAACCGCCCCCAAGGCAATACAATAACCTCTAAGGACATTAGCACAAAAAAGAAATTACATTGTGATTTTTACAAATAAAAAAACATTTGCCTTATTAACTGTTATAATATTATACAAAAAAACAGATTAAGCATTTTTGTCATCTTGGGGAAAACTGTGTAAAAGATTTATTTTCAGTGTAATATCGAATAGGGTTATCAGTTTATTACCTCATATTACGTAAGGGGATATTTTAGTGAGTAAAAAATACCAGTTTTTTATTAGCTCTACTTATAATGATTTAGCAGAAGAGAGACAGGAAATCATTAAAGCTATTTTAAAGCTAAACCATATCCCAATAGGAATGGAAATGTTCAGTGCTAATGATGAAGAGCAGTGGGCAGAGATAAAAAGGACAATAGACACATCCGATTATTTTATTGTTATTATAGGTCACAAATACGGCTCTCAAACACGTGAAGGCATCAGCTACACAGAAAAAGAATACGATTATGCTAATGACTTAGGCATTCCTATTATGGCTTTTATTCGAAACAGAAACGCACCTATATCTAACGAGCTAAGGGATTCCGATACGATCTTATCTGACAAACTTGATCATTTTATCGAAAAAGCAAGCAAAAAAATGCGTACTCAATGGCAGAATAAAGACGACTTAGCAACAGAAGTCGTAATTGCTATTAATAAATCAATGGAGCAATATAAAAGACCAGGATGGATAAGAAATGAAGAAAAAGAAGTCAAGAACATTCCTTCTGCTGTGGAACTGAAGAATCATGAAAGAAAACCATTGATAAGAATAGAATTTAATAATGGCTCTAATTTAAAAATAGAGGACTATAAAGATTCTAATATTAACAAAGATATTCTAGAAAAAAATTTTCACGAACTTGAATTGAAAGATGTTCCAAATAATATTAGGCAAGAAATCACACAAAAAATGCTTGATGATTATAACGAAAAGCTACCGAAACCAGAAGAACGTGAAAAATATATACATGATTACTTTAGATATTTAAAAACAAATGAAACAGGATTGCCTTTGAATATTGAAATATCAAACAATGGATGTGCAAAAGCAAATGACATTATAATTGAAATCATTTTCCCTAAAGAATTGTTGATTTTGGCAGTCGAAGAGCCCCAATATATGGCTGTTCCATCTATGCCAAAGATGCCTGTTAATCCAATTAAAGAAGCTGAGAAAAAACACTTGCGAAAGACAAAATTAACGAATCCTTCTTTAGGCTCATATTCAACTATAGACTATGAGAGAAACGATGTGATATTCGGGTTACAGAGTCCCTTCGGGGATATCATTAATCGTCTTTCAAAACAAACAGACAACTTAAATCACTCCGTTGATGGCAACAGCCTCCGCATTCAATGTAGAGCTCTTATGCATACAAAAAAGATATGCATTAATGATAACTACAAAATCGTGGCTTTGCAAAAAGGAACCTTTGAAATTAGGGGCACCATCATTTGTGAAGAGTATTCTAGCTACGATGACTACAAGGCTTCGATAGAGGTGGTTGATTAGAGAGAATCCTGAGTTTTGTGTAAACGTCCTTTTGATTAGCAATTGAGACTTATTGCATCGTCTCGGGATTTAAGAATTTCGGCATTTTCGTTTTGATCTTTCTCCCCATCGTACGATTAGGTACATGAGAGATATCACTGTTTTTGTTTCCAATGTAGAAACTCCAAATCTTTTGATCCGGGATTACTATAGAGCCGATGCCGTATCCGTGCCCAAGAGGCCGCCCTACTCCCCTATCGCTTCGTCATCCGCAGCAGCAAATTTTTATCAACGAAACGATTTTTAAAGGAAGCGAGCGACCGAGGAAACAGCGAGTAAGCCGTTTTATTTTCTAATCGGGAACCACACTTCACACACGTAGTCGGCAGAATGAATATCCCCTGCGGAGAACACTTCAAGCTGCGGCACATCATCCTGCTCATACCCCGAAGAGGGCAACCATTCCGAAAAGATGCGCTTGGTTAAATTCTGAATCGCATCCGGCAAGGGCCCCACACTTTCAAAAATAGCCCATGTAGCCTGCGGTATTTCCAGAGAAGACATTTCCTCCGGCACTGCCAACGTTGTGGCACAGGCGATATAGTAATCAAACTCTTCGCCGTTAAAATTAGCGCAAATCCCTAATAACCCCTTGGGTTCGGCATTACCGGCGGCGCATAATTTCCCATAATCGGCTTCCGGCAGATTGGCCCACATTTTAGGTATGCGATCCAAATTTTCCCCGTTCACGATGCTCATTTTCTGTTTAAACCCAACTGCGCGAAAAGCCGCTTTCTCTTCAATTCTGTACTTCATCTCTTCGTCTCCCTTTATTGAAAATTGAAAGGTGATGCGCGGATAGGATTTCAGAAAAACACCCTTTTTGCGAGCCGCAGAGGGCGCAAGGCCGTGCATGTTTTGAAAAGCGCGATTGAAGGCCGTTGGCGAATCGTAACCGTATTTCAGCCCCAGATCGATCACCTTGATATCGCTCGTCTGCAATTCCAAAGCAGCTCGGGTAAGGCGTCTGCGCCGGATATATTCGGACAAGGATATATCCGTAATAACCGAAAACATTTTTGCAAATTGGTAGATTGAGCAGCAGGCCAAACTCGCAATGGAATCGTAGTTGATCGTTCCATCAAGGTTCTCATCAATATAATCAATCGCACGGTTCATCCTGGTAAGCCAATCCATTTTGCATCCCCCTTTCAATAAAAAATATAACAAACCGATCATTAAACCGCCTCTCCGTAACAGCACCAAAAAAGAGCGGTCTCACATACCCGATAAGCCCCGCACTTTCTCTGCCGTATCCGTTTCCGGAAGAGGGGTGTTGACAATCATTTTCAAGTTGGGGTTATCCGAAAGGGCAAAGCTACAGGATTCAAAAACAAGCTTGCCCGCGATAGGATGCTTCAACTCTTTGTTTACCTCCGTGCTATTTTGCGCTTCATGCTGAGACCACCACTCCCTAAACGCATTGCTTTTTATCTTTAGGTTCTCAATAAACGCAGCAAACCAGGGATCATCTACGTGTTGCCCATATGCAGTGCGAAATCTTGCCAACATACCCCGCGCATGGAATTCCCAATCGATAAATAAGCTCATATAACTGTTGTGTGTGAAAATCATTGAGACAATATTTCTATCAAGAGGATCAATCATACCAAAATCTCCAAAAACAACGCTCGATGCATTGTTCCATGCGATGACGTTCCATCTTTGATCAATGATTAAAGCGGGGCTTAGCTGCAGGCTGTCCAGAATGTGTTGCACACTCGGTTTGATCACGCTTTGGCGAGAGAGAGGGCTTGCAGGAACCACATGCCGCGCCAGAGTAAAAAGATAACCGCGTTCGTGTGGATCAAGCAACAGGACTCTCGCAAGGCTTTCCAACACCTGAGACGAAACACGAATAGGGCGCCCCTGCTCAAGCCAGGTGTACCACGTGAGCCCGATACCCGCTAATTGAGCCACTTCCTCGCGTCTTAATCCGGGAGTTCGGCGACGAAGCCCCGAGGGAAGACCTACTTGTGAGGGCAATATTTTTCCCCGTCGTGTTTTTATAAAATCGCCCAATTCCAAGTACCTTTGTCTTTCCGTATCCACTATCTGTCCGCCTCTCATCCTAGTGCCATTTATACCCGTATAACCAGGCTGCTATAACTAGTATAAATGAAGCAGTAAAATACGCCTACGCCATTTATTGGTTTTTATTCAGAGGAGTGTTTAGAGATGAAGATCGTGTTCGTCAATGGGTCACCTAGAAAAGATGGTTATACCGCGCGTTTGATGGAGTGCATAGAGGAGGGAATCGACAAGAATCATGCCGTTGAATGGATCCATACGTATGATTTGAACATGAAACCATGCCAAGCGTGTTTGGGCTGCAGACCCAATCAGGAGTGTCTTCTCCCTGCGGATGCCGGTCATGATGCCGCCAGATTAATTCGAGCTGCGGATGCCTTGGTTATCGGCAGTCCGACTTATTTTGGCAATATATCCGGTCCGCTAAAAACGTTGATCGACAGAAGCCTCACCGCGTTTGAAGAAATAGCCGCAAGCGGCCTTGAAATGCCCATTCCTCTTCACAGAGGCAAAAAAGCCCTGATGGTAACCGCGTGCAACATACCGGCACCCTTCAGTCAGCAACTCAGCCAAAGTGCAGGAACACTGCTTGCTATAAAAACGGTTCTTGACGCGGGAGGATATGAAATTATCGGGCGCATTGTCTTGGACGGTGCCGCAGCAAGAAAAGGAATATCACAGGAAATAGCAGAGGAATCAAGAAAACTGGGGGCCCAATTAGCCCCATAGTCTTAAAACCCTGCCGCCCGATTGCGTACCGAGCGGCAGGAAAATACCCTTACTCCACCAACGTTTGGACGCTTGGGTAATCCGTCTTGCCGGATCCCAGCAGCGGCATTTTTTCGATGGTGATGATTTTTCTTGGGACGGAGACCTCCGTGTATCCCTCTTCCTTTAAGAAGGCCGCCAGCTCATCGCGGCGGGCATCCTGATTTTCTGTGACCAGCATCAGCTGCTCCCCCTTATATTCGTTATGCACGGCGACAACTGCGTGCATAACCCCGGGCCAGAGTTTTTCGATCTCCTCCTCAAGGGCGGTCAGGGAAATCATCTCCCCGCCTACCTTGGCAAAGCGCTTGGCACGCCCCTTAATGGACATAAAACCATATTCGTTCATGTCTATGATGTCCCCGGTGTCATACCACCCATCCTCCGGCGGCTGGATCGCGCCGGAAGCGCCGACGCGCAAGTAGCCCAGCATGATATTAGGCCCCTTGATATAAAAGCGCCCCCCCTTTTCAATCCCCGGGACGGCCTCTGTGCGATATTCCATCCCCGGCATGAGACGCCCCACCGTGCCGATGCGAAACTGCAGCGGTGTATTGACGGAAACGATGGAGGTCTCCGTTGTACCATACCCCTCAATCACGCGAATGCCGAATTTCTCCCCCCATAGCTGACGGGTGCGTTCTCGCAATTTTTCGGCACCGGCAAAGGCATAGCGCACTTTGTAAAAATCATAGGGGTGCGCGTTGCGCCCGTAGGCATAGAGAAATGTATCCGTGCCAAAGAGGATGGTCGCGTCGATATCGTAGGCAACCAGAGGGATGAGGCGATAGTGCAGCGGCGTTGGGTAGTAGAAGCTTTTGATACCGGTGAGGAGCGGCATCAGTGTGCCGACGACAAAGCCGAAGACGTGGAACATCGGCATCGCGTTCATGACCACATCGCTGGGGCAAAAATCGATGGAGGCAATCAACTGGTTGCGATTGGATAGGATATTGGCATGACTCAGCGTCACCCCCTTCGGGGTTCCCTCCGACCCGGAAGTGAAGAGAACCAGGGCAGGATCATCCGGATTTCCCCCTACTTCCGATGGACGCAGAAAACGGGCGCGCAGAGCGGCTAAGAGTTTATCAAAACCGGTGACAGAGGCGCTCAATTCCTCCAGCCAGATGATCTGAATCCCGAGTTGTTGAAGGGCTTCTATCTGCAAGCTGAACTTTCCCGCCTCCACAAAGCGGTGCGAGGAGATGACCGTCTCGATGCAAGCCGCGGAGCAGCACGCCAGGATGCTTTTCGTTCCGGCAGTGTAATTCAGCATGGCAGGAATGCGCCCATGCTGTAAAAGCCCGAAATAAACGCCCACCGTCGCCACACTGCTGGGGAGGAAAAGGCCGACATGCGCCCCTTTTTTCGTCGAGGGGGCCAATCGGTCCCCCAGGATAAGCGAAGCGGTGATCATCTTATCGTACGTCATCGGTTTTCGCGCCGTGTCCAAGGCAACCACGCGCTTGCGCCCGTAAGTTTCCCTCGCCTCAAGCAGAGACTGAAAGAGCGTCTTGCGGTGATCGATCGCATAAAAAGCACTATCACGCATCAAATCGTGCAGGAAAATTCGAACGAGCTCGCTTCGTTTGCGCCCGCTCACGTCCTTTGAAATATCAATCGTGCGCGGTGGAAGGAAGGTCAGAGTGATTTTGGGAAACCAACGCAAGGGAAACTTTCCCGCAAGGTAGGAAAACTTGGAGAACTGCGCCCCCTCAATATGCAAAGGCAGCAGCACGGCTCCCGTTTTATCGGCCAACATCGCCGCCCCGTCGTAAATTTTCATCATGCCCCCCGTGGTGCTGATTCGCCCCTCCGGGAAGAAAACACAGTGCTTATCATGCTTCATCTCCGTGATCAACCCTCTGATGGCAAAGGGATTGGTTGGATCAATCGGCCAGCTCTTCACCAAAAGAAGAATGGGGCGCAACCACTTCCAATCGCGGGCGACAAAAAGATTGATGGCAAACAGCGTCGGCTTGGGCATAAAAAACGCCACCAGCACGGGATCCAGAACGGATATGTGATTGGGCAGTATCAGCACTCTTTTGCCCGCCGCATGGTAGTTCTCCACCCCGCGAACCTCCACGCGGAAGAGCAGGCGCAGAATCCCCCTCCCCAGTGCGTATAAAAATCGCTGCAGCTTGGACGGTTCCATTATAGAGCCCCCCTTTTGCGAAGTTGCGCGCGCACGGTTTTACGTACGATATAAGCGGCGATAACGGTAAAAAAGGCCATCACCAGAAAAATATCGGGAATATTAACGCCCAGCGTAAGAAGAATGGTTGTCCCCACTGCGGAGATCACCATAAAAAGAGAGTCCATGATATTGCTGCAGGCCATTACGCGCGCCATGTGCGCCTCCTCGCTTCGGCTTTGGATAATCGCGTACAGAGGCACGATGTAAAGCCCCCCGAAAAAAGAAATACCTAAAAGACAGAGCAAAACCCCTAAATTCTGGAAGGAAAACAGAAACCGAAACACGCCGATTGCAGGAGTACCGGGGATAATCGGGGGACGAGCACTGGCAAAATAAAGCAGGACACTGCCGATGGACATTCCGATTGCAGCCCAAGGAACGTACTTCCCCGAAACTTCCCCTTTCAGCAGTCCGTTGCAGGCAAGCGAACCCGCGCCAATGCCGATGGAGAATACGGCGAGGAAGAGCGTTGCAACATTCTCATTCGCACCGATGACATCCTTGGCATACGTTGGAAACTGCGAGAGAAAGGTCGCCCCCACAAGCCAAAACCAGGATATCCCGAGGATGGCAAGAAAAATATCGTGGCGCGGTTTTACATCCGCTATAATTTTCAACGTCTCCTCCACGATGTTTTTGTTCAGCTTCAAAGAGGGATCTATCGGCGTCGTTTTGGGAATAAACCAGCTCGCCCACCATCCGGCGACGGCAATCCCCACCACCAGTATGCTGACAAAATGAATCCCCCCCGATCGCAGCACAAACAACCCTCCGAAAATGGTGCCGGTGAGGATGGAGATAAACGTCCCCGTCTCAATGAGCGCGTTTCCGGCAATGAGTTCATCCTCTTTCAGATGCTGAGGGAGGATGCTATATTTAATCGGACCGAAAAACGTTGACTGAGCCCCCATCAAAAAGAGAATGATCATGAGCAGCGGGATGCTCTCAAGAAAAAACCCCGCAGCAGCACCGGACATGATTACAATTTCAGCAATCTTAATGAGCTGAATCAAGCGGGATCGCTCATACTTATCCGCCAGTTGCCCCGCTGATGCGGAAAAAAGGAAAAAAGGAAGGATGAAAACCCCTGCGGCAACCGTAACCAGTATCCGCGCATCCAGCCCCGAGGCTTCCGCCAATCGATAGGTGATCAAAATCACCATGGCGCTTTTGAAAAAGTTATCATTGAAAGCGCCCAAAAACTGTGTTAAAAACAGCGGCATAAAATTACGAGAACGGAAGAGTGCGAATTGATTTGATGCCTGCAAAAAATCATCTCCTTATGCGATTATGTGATGAAAGCATACGGGAAATGGGACACCCGACCCGCATATTATAGAGTATTTAACCCGTCACATTACAAACCTAATAAAAAATAATTTTCACTTTTCCAAGAAAAAGGCTCTCCTCCCGGTTGCACGTCTTCTAAAGGATAAACGTTTTAAAATAAATGAAAATCACGCTTTTACGATCCCCTCTTTCTCCGCCTTCCCTTATAATAAACAAGATATTATGGGATACAGGGGGGACGAGATATGGGACATATACTGGAACGGCTCATAAGGGGAGAAACGCCCACTCTGACAGAAATGACACACTTTCTTTCGGAAATAGATGACGAGAAACGCCAAGAAATATACGCCGCCTCTGCGGAAATACGTCGGCACCACTTCGGAAACCGCGTTCTTTTCCGCGGGTTGATCGAATTTACAAGCTTCTGCCGCAACGACTGCCACTACTGCGGTATTCGCAGAGGGAATACGTTGGCGGAGCGCTATCGCCTTTCTAAAGAGCAGATTCTGGAATGCTGCTACACGGGGCATGAACTGGGTTTTCGTTCTTTTGTTCTGCAGGGCGGGGAGGATCCCTGGTTCACGGATGAACGCATCTGCGATATCATCTCCGCCATCCATCGCCTCTTTCCCGATTCAGCGCTGACCATTTCCTTTGGAGAACAGACAGCGGAAAGTTACCGACGATACTTTGAAGCGGGGGCGGATCGCTATCTTCTCCGGCACGAGACGGCGGATCCGTTGCATTACGCGCTGCTCCACCCCCGCGAGCTCAGCCTGGAAAACCGTATGCGCTGCCTTCAAGAGCTGAAGGGAATCGGCTATCAGGTGGGAGCGGGGTTCATGGTGGGGTCACCGGGACAGACGTTAACCACCCTGGCGAAGGATCTTCTATTCTTAAAAACTTTTCAGCCGCATATGATCGGGATCGGCCCCTTCATCCCGCACAGCGAAACGATCTTTGCCAACAAACCGGCGGGGAGCGTGCAGCAGACTCTGGACATGATCGCATTGACGCGCATCATGGTACCGCGAGCGCTGCTTCCGGCGACAACGGCACTGGGCAGTATTGACCCCACCGGGCGGGAAAAAGCTCTGGCCATCGGGGCCAACGTCATCATGCCCAATCTCTCCCCTTCCGACGTCCGCAAAATGTACGCTATTTACAACGACAAACTTTCCACGGGCAAGGAAGCCGCCGAAAGCTTGGAGAACAATAAGCGCCTGCTGATTGCCGCAGGTTTTGAACCGGATATGTCCAGAGGCGATTGGGGAGACGCGGAGAATAGTCTTTAACTCATCAGGAATAGCGCATATTCTATTCAAACTCGGCAAAAAGACTATTTTTGAAAAAAATGAAAAACATGTATAATAGCTGTCAAGGTCGAAGCATCGAAGAGGAGGAGATCTCTACGAGTAAACAATTTAAATCCTTTCGCGACCCGATACACAATTTGATTACGCTGAACACCAAACTACCGGAGGAGAAACTGGTCTTCGATCTGATCAACACAAAGGAATTCCAGAGGCTGAGACATATCTCCCAGTTGGGAGTTTCTGCTATGGTGTACCCGGGGGCAACTCATACGCGGTTTGCACATTCACTGGGAACTTTTTACCTTTGCAGAAGAGTTTGCGAACATTTTCAGTCCATCAAAAATACGATGAGCCCAAAAGCTCAAGAAACAGTAGACGCAATGCTGGATCAGAAAAAGGTTCTCTACTCGGCGGCAATCTTGCATGACGTCGGCCATGGACCTTTTTCTCATGCCTTAGAAACAGTAACGAAAATTGACCATGAAAATATCACCACAAAAATTATCTGCGGAAACACGGATGTAAACTCGATTCTCAACGCCGCAGGAATCACCGATGAGGTCAGCCGAGTCATAAAGCGAGAACATCAGAACACGCTCCTTGTAAAATTAATATCCAGTCAAATGGACATGGATAGAACCGATTATCTGCTGAGAGATTCGTACATGACAGGGGTACAGTACGGTAGAATCGACCTTGAGTGGCTCATCCATTCACTGCGGGTTGGTTTTTGGGGAGATGAAGCCGAGCTTGGCCTTGACGTGTCAAAGGGACTTACCATTGCGGAATCCTTTGTTTTGGCGCGCTATAACATGCACTTGCATGTGTATTTACATAAGGTTACGCGAGGGGTGGAAGTTCTCATTCAAAAAATATTCAAACGGGTACGAGATGCACGCTCTGTTTCGAGTTATGATCCTGATATAGAGTCTATCCTGTACGCCCAAAATACGGATGTGGACATAGCTTCTTTTTTGCGCCTTGACGAGCACTCTCTCTGGTCTGCTTTTAGACAATGGGCGAATAGTGGCGATGTGGTCTTAAAAAAATTATGCTCCATGTTGCTAGAGCGGAATTTATTTACGGCAAAGGAATTCACAGACAAAAAGTTCGACGAAACCATGGATATACAAAGCGACATCAAAAAGAACATTGAAAAGAGCAACGTGTTAGGAGAAATAAAAGGGGAGGATACCAATTATTTCTTGGGATACGATGAGGCCATTGTTAGTATCTACAAAGATATACTGGTTACTAAAACCGATATGGAGGCCTCTGAGCAAATCTTTTTGATAGATCATGCAGGAAAAGCGCAAAATCTTTCTGAGAGATCTTCTATCATAAACACTCTCAGGAATTCTAAGGAAAAATTTCAGCGATTTTATTACCCTAAAGAAATCGACGATAAAATAAGTAACTAAAGGGGGGGAACTGCCATGTTCGAAAAAACCTATGCCATTCTTTCTCTATTGGAGATTGAGAATGAAATCAAGGGGCGCAAGCGAATTCAGAAAATATTCCATCTACTGAAACATCTGGGATATGAGGTGCCTTTTAAATTTAGCTATCACTTCTATGGACCTTATTCAAGCGATTTACAGCTTGAACTATCCAATCGCGCGAGCAAAGAAACATGGAAAGAGGACAACGCTGATTCGACATACGCCTACAACTTGTCCGAAGAATCAAAAAACATTAAAGAAGTTCTGGAGACTGATTGGGACTGCAAAGCCCTCGATTACCCGAAAAAACTCATCCACACCCTAAACGGGAAAGATGCCCAGCTTTTGGAATTAACGAGCACCTATGCTTATTTTGTTGACAATGAACAGAACCCGGAGAAGGCAAAAAAACGAACAGAAGAAATGAAACCCAAGTTGTTGGTGCTCCTAGATCAAGCGATAGAGCTTTATTCGGAGATAAAAAAATTCACAAAACCTGGCATCCAGAGTTAACAATTTCACACGTGCATTAATACTGGAGGTGAGGCACTCATGCTTGGGGCGATTATCGGAGACATTGTCGGTTCGCGATTTGAATTCAATAACCACCGCAGCAAGGACTTTGATTTTTTTGCCAAGGGCTGCTTTGCTACGGATGACAGCATCATGACCCTTGCCATTGCCAAGGCGATAATGGAGTGTGAAGGGGATTGGGCACAACTCGGCAATCTTTCCGTTCATTATATGAGAGCGATCGGGCGCGAATACCCCGATTGCGGCTTTGGCGGCATGTTCCAACGGTGGGTCTTCAGCGATGACCCAAAGCCGTATAACAGCTTCGGAAATGGGGCTGCGATGCGGGTGTCCCCCTGCGGCTTTATCGCCAAGAGCGAGGAAGAGGCAAAGCAGCTCTCCTTGCAGGTAACGGAGGTGACGCACAACCACCCCGAGGGGATAAAGGGCGCAGAGGCCACAACGATCGCTATATGGATGGCAAAAAACGGAGCGACAAAGGACGAAATAAGAGCGCGTATATCAAGGGATTACTACGACATTGACTTCACTCTGGACGGTATCCGCGATTCCTATCAATTTAACGAAACGTGCCAGGAAACGGTGCCGCAGGCGATTGTCGCTTTTCTGGAATCCGTTTCATTTGAGGATGCCGTTCGAAACGCTATTTCCATAGGCGGCGACAGTGATACGCTTGCCGCCATTACAGGGGCCATTGCCGAGGCGCACTACGGGATCGCCGAGCCCCTCGAAAAAAAGGCTCTGACATTTTTAGATGCCGAACTGCTTAAAATTTACATGGATTGGAAAATCTATACCAAAACCGTCATTCAGCCCTAAATCACTCACAGTGTACGGTGCGAGCCAAACCGCCCGTGGATGTTTCCCGGTATGCGGCGTTCATATCCTTCCCCGTGCGGTACATGGTTTCAATCACTTCATCCAGAGTGATACGAGGGGGACTGGTTCGGCGCAAAGCCATTCGCGCGGCATTGATCGCCTTAACGGCGGCAATGGCGTTGCGTTCAATGCAGGGAACCTGCACCAATCCGGCGATGGGGTCGCAGGTCAATCCCAGATTATGCTCCATGGCTATTTCCGCAGCCCCGCAAATCTGATCCGGATTGCCTCCCATCAGCTCGGCTAACCCCGCAGCCGCCATGGAGCAGGCAACGCCGACTTCACCCTGACACCCCACCTCGGCGCCCGATATGGAAGCGTTCATTTTGTACAGCATCGCTACCGCGCCGGAAGTCAAAAAGAAACGCGTGATAACCTCAGGAGTAAGCGGAAGGACAAATTTGTTGTGATACATCAAAACCGCAGGAAGGACTCCGCAGGCACCATTGGTCGGAGCCGTAACCACCCTCCCGCCCGCCGCGTTTTCTTCGCTGACGGCAAGGGCGAATAGATTCACCCAATCGATAATGGCCATCGGATCATTGCTAAACGGCTCGGACGCCTGCAATAAACGCAGTAAAGGTGCCGCACGCCGGGTCACCTTCAAACCGCCGGGCAATACTCCCTCCGTGTGCATCCCCCGCTCCATCCCCGCACACATAACGCCCCAGATCATACTGCAATATTGATCGATCTCCGAACGACTGTGCAGAGCAAGCTCGTTTTGCAGAACAAGAGAGGAGATCGAAAGCCCTGTTGAAACACAGTGATCCAGCAACTTTTTCGCAGAGTCAAAGGGATAGGGAACCTCGCCGTCCGGGGAAACCTGCGGCGCAAAATGATCGGCATCGACCACAAATCCTCCGCCAATGGAATAGTACGTATTCTGATAAACCTCCGATTCGCCGGCAAAGGCACGCAGGGTGAGGCCGTTCTCGTGAAGCGGCAGGCTTTCGGGGTGAAAACAGAGGCTCTCCGTGCGGGGGAAATCCACCGCCCGCTCTCCGCCTAAAAGCAATCGCTCCTCTTTTTGAACCTTTTCCACCATTGTAAAGACCGAATCAATATCAACGGTTTCGGGTGTATGACCGGCTAAACCGAGAATAACGGCGACATCCGTATGGTGCCCCTTGCCCGTCAAGGCTAAAGAGCCGTAGATATCCGCCCTAACGCGTGTAATAGACGGCAAGAGCCCCTTCGCCCGCAACTCATCGGAAAACAGTTTCCCCGCTTTC
>JAGPAO010000125.1 GCA_018063805.1 Synergistaceae bacterium
CTTGCTATCCCGCTTGCACATGTTTCAATTCACGCCCCTGCGTGAGGGGCGACAACGGCATACACAAGTTAATCAAGTTGTGTTTTGTTTCAATTCACGCCCCTGCGTGAGGGGCGACAGTTGCCATAAAAAATTCAGTGTTGCCAATGGATTATATGCCTTATTCCGCGAACCTGTCCATTATTTCGAGTGTCAAGGTGCGAAAAAATCATATTGCCATCCAAAATCCCTTGCAAATAGATGTTTTTTCTATATGCGCGAACCTCCCGGTGTTTTTATGGTAGCTTTGGGTTCGCGCACAGTTTTTTATAGCAATAACAAGCCCTCCGGATCGTAGCCTTCTTTTGCACCGAAATGCTCCACTCTATTTTTCCAGTTTTTACCGAGAAAATAGTATCGCAAACTGTCCAAATCCTTATTCACTGTTTTCTCTAATTTATATCGTAATTCAGTCCACTGAGCCGGATCAACGAGGCACTCAAACACTGAATGCTGCACTCTTTGCCCACAACTCTCACATATCTTTGCCACATGACGCAATCGCCTTTTTCCCTCTGCACCCTCGGTATTAACATCATACGTAACTAAAACAAGCATCGTTAACCCACCTCCGCTGAATCTATTTCCATCTAAAGGGTGGATATCCCTCTAAATCCCCCCTCAAATACCGAGCGAGCAGCATCGATTGAGCATAAGGCAACAATCCCATTCGTATTTTTTCCTGCAAAAACGGATGGATCAGTTCATCTTGCTTCCGCTCTTGGTAGTTTGTGAGCAGGATCTTTCTTGTGGCGTCATTCATCGTTACTCCGCCGACATCGCTTTGTTCAAAACCGGATGCTTTTACCTGCTTGCGATTGATTAAGGATAGGACGATTCGATCCACGATAACACTGCGGATTTCCTCCATCAAATCCAGAGCTAACGAGGGACGGCCGGGACGATCTGCGTGCAAAAAACCGACAGCGGGATCGAGCCCCACGCACTCAAGAGCAGAGACACAATCATGAGCGAGGAGAGTGTACAAAAAAGACAGCATGGCGTTGACATTATCCATCGGAGGACGACGGCTTCTTCCCCGAAAGACAAAGTCTTTTTTATCCATAAGAATGAGGTGGTCAAAAACGGAAAAATACATCCTTGCGGCGTCCCCCTCTTTACCGCGAACACTTTCAAGGGGAAGCGTTTCCTTTAAACTACCAAGAGTATCCGCAAGGTAAACGGATGCGCTGCGGATAGCATTAGCGCCCTCATTTTCCGGATTTTCACGATGTGCCCGAAGCAGCAACGTCCGGGTGTTGGCTATTTTTGCGACGACAAATCGCGCAGCCAAACGAGACTTAAAAGAAGCATCGTCAGCTGCGCGGTACTGCGCTCTTCGGAGCAGGACATTGCCGGATACAGGCCCTTGGACACGCGCCAAAAATCGCCCCTGTTCGGTAACAAAGGCAAGCCCCACCCCTCGCTCCGCGCACAACCCCATCAGAGCGGGACTGCATGAAACCTGCCCCATGCAGACTATATTTTCGAGGATATGAATGGGAATGGACGTTTTTGTTTCGCGGTCGACCTTGACGACAACCTGTTCATTTTCCTTAGCAAGGTAGCTGGACGGCGTTGAGACGTAGAGCGTATTGAGCAAGCGCTTCATGCCTGTTCCTCCTGATTTTCGTCCTCTATACTCGCAAAAAAAGCGTTGTAATAAGCGTTGACGTTTTTACGCCCGCTCGTTTGTTCGGGCATACAGAGCTCTATCAAGGAACAATTTTCACAGTGCTTTGCGTAATGCGCAGGGGGTATCTTTTGCGACTCCAAAAGCGCACGGAATTCCCGGGCAAGCGTGATCGTCGCATTGCGCAGTGTTTCTGTAAAAATTACGGATAGCCGTCGCCGAGGCTGTCCGTAAAAAATGGCCCCCTCGGAAATATGTGTTTGCAGCATTTCCTCTAAACACAGTGCCTGCGCGCACAGCTGAACTTCATCGCGATTATCCGGTTTGCCCTTTCCCCGCTTGTATTCAACGGGAAAGGGGCTTTCACCGTTGTGAAACTCCACAACATCGGCGACACCTACAAGCCCGTAGACAAACGATTTCAACCGCAAACCGCGCGCAACGCGCACACCGGGGCGGCATTCTACTTCATCCCGGTGCGCACGTTCATGCAACTGCTTTCCCTCAACGGTGAGACGATTCTCCGCCCATGCCATCTCCATGTGGATTAACGCACACTGCCGAGGGCAGAATGCAAGGTGCTGCAGAGCCGATATCGGGAGAAGGTCGTCTTCGGTGAACATCGGAAGCCTTATTTCCCTACGTTAACAATTGTTTTGGGTTCCTTAATTTCCTCTCCATCAATGGTAATCTTATAATCCTTGAACTCTCTGGCCGGGCCATCCGTTACTCGTTCGCACATGACCCGTTCAAAGAGTTCATGGGCAGGAGCGCTTCCAAGTGCGGTTTTATGTTCAAAGATAACCAGCTTACGAGCAGACATCATGCCTCTTGCGGCAGAGTGATCAAGCTCAAACATTTCAAGCAAAGCATCCCAAAAAACATTCAGATCCTCTTGGGTAAAGCCCGTTTGCCCCGCTAAATGAGGGGACACAAATCCATGTGCCCGGTAAAGACCATAGGGAATGGTGAATTTACGTCCCATGGTGCGCTCCTTATCGACATCCTTTTCATTCGTTACAGCCATGCGCGTTATGGAGTGTTCCGATATCACTACCGGCTCGACCGATCTCGAAAAGGTAATCTGAATAGGGCCACGCACTTGACCTGCTCCCTTATCCCCCGTGCTCATAACAGCACCAAAGGTTCTTACGTCATAGAATTTTTCACACATACGCGCTCTAGCGTTATCCTCTGCTGATTGCTTGTCTGTCTTATCCGATTTCTTTGATTTCTCTTCTACTTCGGGATTAGCTTCGTCCCATGCCGCGCCTATTGCCCGGTTGAGTACCGCTCTTTCTTTGACAAAAATATCATAACCCTGAGCATTTCCTTTTGTTATGGAGATATAATTACGCACTTTACGCTTCAAACACACATCCGTGACGAGTCCGGCTCCCGTCTCCGAATCAATTCGCGGTAAATTCCCCGCATCCGGATCCCCATTGGGGTTTCCGTCCTGAACATCGAAATAAAATACAAAGTCATATCTTTTGTCCAACATAGCCTAGTCCTCCTTGTCTGATGGAGCGTTTGCCGCGCTCGCATCACGCTCTTTTTTAGGCGTAAAAAAATCCTGCCGCTGATGGTAATAACCTATGGCGAACAATCCTTGCTCATTGAGCGTTAATCTTGCGGGGAAATCTGAGATACCGTTCATTATCTCCCCTATCAATTTTTCCCGAACCACTCTCTTGGGCGGATCAAGCTTTGCCATGTGGTGGATCTTCAACTTAAGCAACCGGGAAAAAACAGTGGACGGGGTTGAGGATGCGGCTCCGTAGAAACGGTCGCATATATTCGCGTTGATATTCGGCCCTAGCGCGTCCTCCTGCACTCGTTCCAGTACGGCAAACAGTCTCCCCAGCCTGTACGCTGCGTTGGTGTTCTCTTTGTCCAGTCCCATCTCGATCTTTTTTACCTCCTTCATCGATCTGCTTCCCATCCTTAATTCTCTGTTGATACAGGCTTTAAGGATTGAAGCGCGCGCCCTTGTCACTTTCTGCTCCGCTCGTATTCTGCGAACCGTTTGCATCAATAACGTTGTAGGATACTCCCTGCCGCTTACAACACTTCGTATAACCTCTCCGGCCAGGTTGGGCGGGACATTGCTCAGCTTGTACTCAAAAACCGTTGCCCGAAGAATAGTACTGATGGATAAATAGTCGCGCTCGTTTGGGCCATGAACGATAGAGAAATCCTCAAAATGCTGTGCGATTCGCTCAGCGAACAGCTGAATCGAGCCCGTATCCCAATAACGCACGGAGAGCCTAGCACTATTAGGCGAAACGCCGAGAACGTAAAAATCGCCCATAGGCTTTGCGTATTTACCGGTTTTCACCGATTCAAGCAGAGCTTTTATCTGTGATACGCCACGATCGGGATCATCTTTGGGCGAATCCGCAAAGGTAAAGACAAACCCGCTCTCAAACTCCTCAACCTCCGGCTCCTCCGCTCTCTGTGCCCAGGAAAGCATTGTAATATCCGACATAACGACTTTATTTGAATCTGAATGGACAAGAGACTGAAGGGCTTTTGTATAAGAGCTCGATGCATTCTTGCCAATCGGCGCATTGAAGGATTGCTTCTTTCCGTAGGAACAAAAACTCCTCGCGTTAAACCCCACCAACGAACAACCGGATGTCTGTCCGCCGGGTATTCCTTTAATGACGGGGTGCGTCGGATCAATGATGTCGCTCTTCCCCGTCACCAGACAGATACCTACTTGGGCGCCCTCAGCAGGAGGACCGTCAAGAACATTTTTTACGTGGTCTGCACAAAATACAGGGTCATGACTGCCATCAACCCTAAAAGAGATTACCGGAGCCCCTGTTGAAAGAACCTCCCCATGCGCCTCATGCTGTAACAACACATCAAAGGGCTGTCCCTTTTCAAGGAACGCAAGAACGGCGACCACATCCGGAGGGCGCACCGGATAGTGCGACTGTATCGCGGCAAGAAAGCTGTTGAACTTTTTGTTACTGCTATCCCCTGCGCCCAGCACAAACCCGCTGTTGTCCCAGAGTAAATTCGCATCCGTTCCGCTATTGGTATGTTTTTGTGCCTGCTTGCCTATAGCGGGAACGTGGTACGCCTTGCCGACTAAGTTCTTTCCCCTGGCTTCGCGCAGATCGGTGATACCAAGATACTTTCCATCGGCATCCAGCTCGATCAAAAAATCAATCCTTTTTTCCACAAAACCATCTGCGGCTATCTCCCCCAGCGCTTTTTTTCGTTCATAATATTCATTCAGCGCTTGAAGAATCATCGCCGCACCTCCTCACTATCCCAAGAGGGCACAAGCATGACACCACGATTGAGTTGCGCTCTGAAAAAAGCGGGCTGCGGATTGGATGCATCAGAAAAATCAAGATCATAGAGCATGAAACCAAGATCGCGGGTAACGTCAATAGCGGACGCTCCCTCATTTGGGTTCTCTATCAGGCGAAAATACCCGCAGCTAAACTCCCTGCACCCAAGGTAGGGATATGTAAAACATTGCCCCTTTTTAACCCTGCGCTCGAAAATACCGTGATACTTTCCCGGGTTTTCATCTTTTTTCAGATCGACACGTTCTTCTTCCGTAACTAAATCATCCGCAACCGGACGAGTGACCCCGGGCCTTTTATCCGGTGGTATAAATTCCATCTCGGCGTGGATACGGTATTTTACGTCGTACAGAAGCAATCCGGCTCTTTGAGCTCTGTTTTGCATATCATCGATAAAGATCCCATCCGAAGAGGAGCTCATGGCGACATTGAGCTCGTTGCGCCTTACGGAGATAAAGCGAATTTCGTTTAAAACTTCGATTTTTTTAATCAGCCAATTAATAGCAGGTTTCCAGAAGATAGCTTGAAAAATCCCGCGCGCCGCAGACGGCGTAATAATGTCATAACTGACGCGCTCGACTTTCATCTCGGGTCTTGTAAAGCAGGCGTAATCGCCCCCCACTTCCAAACAGTATGTCTTGTTGTAGTACTC
>JAGPAO010000126.1 GCA_018063805.1 Synergistaceae bacterium
AAGCGGTAAAAGCAAGCGCAGCACCTAAAGTATATATAGCAAATTTAATGACTCAACCCAAGGAAACGGAAGGGATGAATATCGTCGCCCATATTGATTGGATTGCAAGTGTTCTCGGAAAAATGCCCGAATATCTTGTTACCAACCAAGCTCCTATTCCGGACATATTTTTAGAGCACTACCGAGAAAAAGGTGCGGAGCCGCTTTACCTCTCAAAAGAGGAGGAACAGTATCTTGAATCACATGGGACACGAGTCGTTTACGGTGATTTAGTAAATTTTATTGGAGAACGTTATTTACGGCACCATTCACAGCGACTCGCAGAAATTATTATTAATATAGCTCGGGAAACTCGGGAGGAGCTATTTTGGAAAGATTGAAGTATTTGGTACAGGATGAATGGTCCTCTCGTCCTTTTGATTCTAACCCGATGCCGGAGTTAATGGGTATTATTGAATCTCTTCCGGTTGTGAGCAAAGGGGCGACGGTTTTGCTTTCTTGCTCGAAACTGAATATAATCCGGAGATTTGTTGGTTTATGGAAGAACGGTGTTTTTTCAAAAACATATTCCGAGGGGGACGAGCGCTTCTCCTTTTGGGATAAAAATTTAAAAAAAGGGGGAATAGAACTTCCCTTTGATGTTTATCATGCTATTATTAACATAGATATTGGGAATGCATCATCACATCAGTGGCAGTGGATGCGGGGGGTTTTTGGAGCTATTGGATCTCTCTATTTTCCCAAAATAGGATATTATTTGCTATTGCGCTTTGCACCGAAGACAACGGTTATTAACCGTGTAAAGGTATTATTTGAAAACACGGATTTTAATGTCGGCACGCGCAAGCGAGATTGCAGCACCGAATTGATGTTAAGAAATCAGGAGCATGTGGTTACGTTTCTGGCAAATATAGGATTAGTTCGCAGTTCTCTTGCGATAGAGGAGACGGCAATTATGCGCTCCATGAAAAACAGGGCAAATAAACTGGTCAACTGTGATTCCGCCAATATTGATAAAAGCCTTCGGGCGGCACAAAAACAGCTGGCCCTGTTTGAAGAAATCGAGAGACTTAATTTAGAGGATGAATTACCCTCGGAGTTACAAGAGCTAATGGATGTCAGGCGGGCCAATCCAAGCGCATCTTTGCGAGAGCTGGGGCAGTATTTATCCAGACCTGTCAGCAAAAGTACGGTAGAATATAGGTGGAGAAAGTTAGAAGCGCTACTAAACAGAACACATTGAAGGGGAGATGGTTGCCATGTATTTGGGCAAAGCAGATGTAAACACGTATGAAAAGGGTGCGGGCAGAGAGTTTCTCGTATCAAATGGGAGAGGAAGCTACGGTTTCTCAACGGTGATCGGGGCAAATACACGCAGAGAGCACGGTCTTTTAGTTACTCGATCCCAAGGAGCACCGCAGCACACCGTTCTTGTCAGCAAAATGGAGGAAACTCTTTTTGCGCACAATAAAAAATATCAGTTATCCACAAACAGATATAAGGATCTGGTCTATCCGGACGGATACAGATACCTACAGGAATTTCAGGTAACGCCCATTCCCACGATGCTGTTCGTCATTCACAGTATATTTCTCCAGAAATCTATTTTTATGCCACAGGGTGGAAACTGCACCATAGTGAAATATAAACTTCTGGCTTCGCCTGAGAAGATCGATTTAGAAATCCGTCCTCTCTTTGCGCACAGAGCGAAGGATTACGTTCCTCAGCCGGGAACAAAACCAATTTTCACCAGTAAAACAGGGGAAAATAATGTTTCCATTAATGGCCGAGGATATGATAGCCACGCTTTCTTCAGCAAGGGGGAATGGGCAGAAAAATCCCTCTGGTATGAAAATATTATCTATGAGCAGGATCAGAACAGAGATGTTGTCGAGTTTGATCAGCTTTGGTCTCCCGGTTATAACACGATTGAAATGAAACAGGGGGATGTCGTCTATGTCGTATTCTCTGAGGATCCCGTTTCTTACACGAAAGAACAACTGGAGCAGTTGGAAGCGGAAACACTGGATCGACTGAAAACGTTCGTTCAAGATGCTGCCGTTCCCGTTCGCTATAGCGTAATTCAAGAGATGATCCATGCTTCTTATCATCTGATTGATGATCGACCGGATGCTGCACCCGCTATTTTTTCCGGTTATCCTTCCGTTGCCATGAAGGCAAGGGAAACGTTCATTTCTCTTCCCGGGTTAACGTTGGCAACAGGACGAGAAAAAGCAGCAGAGGGCATACTTGACTACTGGCTTGATTTATCTCAGAAAACAGACTCTGTCATGCCGGGACTGGTGGATTACTCCGGCTCTCCCGTTTTAGAAGGGGCGGATGTCGGCCTATGGTATCTCTACGCCTATGAGAAGTACGTCAACCACGTGGATTCGGATAAAAAAGTAGCGGAGCAGTGGGAGGCTTTGAAATCTCTGATCAATCAGTACATTTCCGGTATCAGCGCCGTCAAGATCCATATGGATGAAGATACGCGGCTTCTCTACCTGTCGGGTTCCAACTCGTTGAGACACTGGATGGCGGGAACAGCAGAGGGAAAATCCATTGTAACGCGTAAGGGGTACTTGGTTGAGATCAATGCTCTTTGGTACAATGCGCTTCGATTTATGGAGCGTATGGCGAACAGCTTAGACGACACGCAAGCGGCACAACAGTATGGCTCCATTGCGGATGCCTGTCAGATTTCGTTCTGCAAAATTTTCACCAACAGCGCAAACAATGCGTTATTTGATTGGGTTGACCCAAAATCAGACGAAAAAGATGATGCCGTGAGACCGAATATGATCTTGGCTGTCTCGCTCCCAAGCAGTCCGTTGCCGCCCGAAACGGGGAGACATATTGTCGGGATTTGTTGGGATGAGCTTTACACAACGTATGGATTGAGAACTTTGGCTCCGCGTGACGATAAGTTTAAGGGGCGCGCAGAGGGAAGACCGGATCAAAAAGCAAAAGCCCGATTCCGCGGGATGGCTTGGCCATGGCTTTTGGGACACTTTGTCTCCGCTTATTTGCGTTTTAACCCCGGTTCCAAGGAGATGGGTTGGGCCTTTATACGCCCCTTCAGCTCGCACTTAAGGCACGGCTGTTTGGGCGGCGTTGCGGAATACTTTGACGGAATTATGCCCTATCGCCCCTCGGGAGATGTCCTGAGCGCCACTTCCTTGGGCGAATTGCTCCGCATACTGCATGAGGAGCTTTTATCAGAAGCATCCCGCCGATAGGATATTATCTCTCATTTCAATCTCAATCGCAGGCTTTGATGCCTGTGATTGAGATTAAAATGCAGGCAATAGGGGAATTAATCAGAATACAGGAGGCCTTGTTATGAAAAAATTAAGAGTGGCAATCAATGGTTTTGGACGAATAGGCAGACTTTCTTTGCGTGCGTTTTTCTCAAATGGAATGGATAATCTTTTTGAAATCGTTGCGGTAAATGATTTAACCCCTCCGGATTCACTGGCATATGTGCTCAAGTATGATTCTGTGTTTCGGAAATTCCCCGGCTCCGTTGAGGTCGAAGGCAATGTGTTGATCGTAAACGGACATCGCATCACAGCTGTAGCAGAGCCCGACCCCGCAAAACTCCCCTGGAAAGAAATGGATATTGATGTTGTTATTGAAAGCACGGGGCGTTTTACAAATGCGGAAAAAGCAAAGGCCCATATCACCGCAGGGGCAAAAAAAGTTCTGATCTCCGCCCCCGCTACAAATCCTGATGTAACCATCGTTCTCGGCGTAAACGAGGAACAGTATGATCCTGCCAAACATTTCATCATCTCAAACGCTTCTTGCACCACCAACTGTCTTGCACCCGTTTGCAAGGTACTCGAAGAGCGCTTTGGTATCGTAAAGGGCCTGATGAACACTATCCACTCCTACACCAATGATCAGGTCACTTTGGATTTTGCCAAAACACCGCCCTCACGAGGACGTGCCGCAGCCCTTTCCATCATTCCGACGACAACGGGGGCCGCAAAAGCTATCTCTGAGGTTATGCCGGAATTGAAGGGGAAACTGAACGGATTTGCTCTCAGAGTTCCCACCCCCGATGTTTCCATCGTTGACTTGGTCGTTGAACTCAAAAAATCCGCCACAAAAGAAGAAATAAATGGGGCGATGCAGGAGTACTCTGAGGGAAAACTAAAGGGTATTTTGGGGTACGAAACGGAAGATCTCGTTTCCATGGACTTTGTAGGCGATCCCCGTTCTTCTATTTTTGCTCCCGCTCATACAACCGTTATTGATAATATGGTAAAAATTCTCTCCTGGTACGACAATGAGTGGGGCTACAGCAACAGAATCGTCGACCTCGTCAATTACATGGCAAAAAAAGGCCTATAGCGGTGAAGTTAAAAACCTTTTCTTCTTCTGATGTCGCCGGAAAAAAAGTGCTTGTCAGAGTGGACTTTAATGTGCCGCAGGACAAGAATGGTGCCGTGCTTGATGTCACTCGCTTGCGAGTGCATCTGCAAACCATTCAAGATCTAAGAAAGGCAGGGGCTAAAATAGCCCTTGTCTCGCATTTGGGTCGTCCCAAAGGGAAGGTTGATCCCCGTTATACGCTATTGCCCGTCGTTAAAGAACTCGCCGCATTATTAAACTGCCCCGTGGCGTTTTTACCCACTAGCACGGGGAAAGAAGTTGCTGAAAAACTGGAACAGATGGCCGCCGGGGATGTCCTTCTATTGGAGAATATTCGTTACCATCCGGAAGAAGAAGCCAATGATCCTGATTTTGCAAAGAGTTTAGCTGCGCCGTTTGACGTGTTCGTCATGGATGCTTTCAGTGCGGCCCACCGAGCACACGCATCGACAAGCGGGGTGACGCGCTACTTACCGTCATACGCAGGCCAGTCCCTTTGCCGTGAGGTAGAGATGCTGGAAGCCGTGAGGGATCACCCTAAAAAACCCTTTTATTTGATTTTAGGCGGAGCTAAAGTCTCCGATAAAATTGGGGTTATAGACAATATGCTCAAAGAAGTCGATGGTATTATCATCGGCGGCGGGATGGCTTTTACCTTCTTAAAAGCACAAGGGTATGAAATCGGACAATCTCTTTGTGAGAATGAAAAATTGGATTTTGCTGCCCAAATGCTGCGAGAGGCCGAAAAAAAAGGTATTAAAATTCTATTGCCGGTTGACGTAGTGGTCTGCCATGAAATAAGCCCGACTTCGGTCGGAGAAATTGTCTCTGTTGACGCCATTCCGGTGGATACAATGGGAGTCGACATTGGCCCCAAAACAGAACTTCTTTTTGCAGCAGCATTAAAAGATGCCAAAACAGTCTTGTGGAATGGCCCCATGGGTGTCTTTGAAATAGACGCTTTTGCGAGCGGCACACGGTGCATCGCAAACACACTTGCTGAAATTACTCGGAATGGTGCCCTTACTGTAGTGGGTGGAGGGGATTCGGCTGCAGCTATGGTTAAATTCGGAATGGAGGAGGACGTCTCTCATGTTTCAACGGGTGGGGGAGCCAGCCTAGAATTTTTCGAAGGAAAAGAACTTCCGGGGATTAAGCCGTTTCTTTTATGAGGGGAGTGAGGTCATGCGCTGTAAAATCATAGCCGGGAATTGGAAAATGAATAACGGTCCTAAACAGACACACGAATTTGTACGCCAAATTGAAGA
>JAGPAO010000127.1 GCA_018063805.1 Synergistaceae bacterium
GCTCTCCAAGCGATTTTATTCCACTCCCAAACGATCCTTCACAAACCGAGCGTATCCTTGAAAAGAGTAGTCCTGTTTTCGGTCCATATCCGGTTCTATTTTTCTAAAGAAACAGACGGGAATTTCGCTCTCATTCAAACACTTTGCGACACAAAGAACACACCCCTTGTCATGATTGACGGGGTTGCACGGACAAGCATGATCGGGACAGGTGCAAAAAGGAACGGAAGACATGAAAAAACCTCCTTCATTAGAAAGGACGCAAAAGCGCCTTTTATTTGCCGATTAGTTGCCGCTCGGCCGCTTTTCTGCATTCGGCAAAGGTCTTTACACAATCATCGATATCCTCTTTTGTCGTTTGCCACGAACATACGCTGATTCGGATAACGGGTTCATTGAACCACACGGCACCGCTGCACCAACAGGTTCCGCTTGCTTGAATGTTTTTTAATGTCGCAGTCGTCATATCAGAGGTGTCACATTGGATCAGGATTTGGTTGAATACAACGTCATTCAAAACCGTAAACCCATTTTCGTTTAGTTTTTCGGCAAAATAGACCGCATGATCACAAAGCCCATCCACAAGCTCACTGACCCCGGATTTGCCCAAATACCTAAGCGCCGCCCATAGTTCAATCCCTCGTGCTCGTTTTGACATTTCCGGTGTATACAGCATTCCATCTCGTTTATCACTAAACTCAATGTACGAGGCATTTGCCTGTAAAGCGCTCACCAACGCGGTTTTGTCCCTACACAAGACGACGCCGCAATCATAAGGCACATTTAGCGTTTTGTGGGCATCCACCGACCACGAATCCGCTTTTTCAATCCCCTTTGTCAGATAATTCCTCTTGTTTGATGATGCCGCCCAAAGGCCGAAAGCACCGTCAATATGCACCCATGCACGAGCCTTATTGGCTATGGTGCATATTTCATCCAACGGATCAAATGCCCCGCCGTTGACATTTCCGGCCTGAGCGATGACTAACGTCTTGTCATCCAGTGCCGGTAATTTATCGGCGATCATACGCCCCTGATGATCAACGGGAACCATTTCCACCATTTCCTTACCGATGCCAACCATAGAAAAAACTTTCCACAATGAAGAATGCACGTGGGCACCGACTACAACTCTGATTTTAGGCGCCCCGAAGAGTCCCTTTGCGTGCACATCATAATCTTGGTTTAAAAGCAGTTTATTTCTCGCAGCGGTAATGGCACATAGACTGGCTACAGAGGAGCCGCTTACAAAACCGGCTACCGTTCCCAGAGGAAGCCCCAAGAGCTCCACCAACCATTTTTCGCAAATTTCCTCCAGTTTTGAGGCAATAGGCGACATAACATTGAGAGCAGCATTTTGATCCCATGTATCGGAAAGCCACCTTGACGCTAGCGCAATCGGGAGCGCCCCTCCATTGACAAACCCAAAATATTTCCCCCCGCCGTAAGCGACAGATCCCCGAGAACCGCGATCATGCAACATTTTCAAAACATCATCTGCGGAAGAACGCTGTGTGGGCATGTCTTCATTGAATTCATTCAGACTTTCCAACGCGTCTTCAGATGGAAAAACATCCATCGTCTTTATATGGTCAATATAATCATAGGCATATAACCGAGCCTGTTCGAACAATTCCTTTGACGTTAATTGCTTTGACATATCTTTGTATAAATCCATCGTGCCCCTCTCTCCTCGCTTCATTAAAAATCACCGTAAACCATTTTTATTCTAGAGCACGGAAACGGGAAAAGATAGCCATCGGCAATATTAGGAACACGGCATTATTAAAAACAATCTATACCGCACAAAAAAAACCATAAACATGTTTTTGGGAGTAGCCATGCACACTTTTTGCTTGTAAAATAACCCTTGATACTTTTTGTTTAAATAATAGGCTCTTTTCATCAGTTGGAAGTCTTTTATAAAATAAGGCTAACTGCATCAAAGATGGCTCAAAAACGTCACTATAACAAGTTACAGCTTCACTCTCGGAAGTCATTTTTAGAAATTAAAACTTGAAAACAGCTATCAAATAAAGCAGTGCGCACCTGTTCCGGTTAGGATATTTCTCATTCAGCGTATTAAAAGGGGGATTATTCGTGTTCGCAACGTATCGGATATTTTGTACGCAATTTTGTGCAGGGGCGCTGTTGGTTTTACTATCCCTTCCTACGTCTTGCCCCATTCCTATTGCACCCAACCAAGCCTTACCATGAAAGCAGAGTACAAATGGCTTCCGGTGAAGTCTCCCCCTTTGGGGAAAACACCGGGAAGTTTTTCACTCCATAAACGGTACCGTGATTCAACGGGAGTACGTTACGCAACCAAGCGCAACGCCTCCCCGTTTTTTGTCGTCTGCAACAGAGATTCATCAATAGAGTTCTCATAAAAAAGGAGTGGCGAGATGAAAAAATCAGTAAACCGATGGGGGATTATGCTTTGTATCACGGCGCTGTTGTGGGTTTTAGGGGGAGCTGGGCAGGGGCATGCAGCGGCTAAAGAAACCGCTATTTTTGATGATATAAACATTCAAAATGTAGATTTAAGTTTGAAATACATTGATTTTAAAAAATATCCGCGTGATTCTCTAAATGTTGCAATCTATAATTATAGTATCGTTCCTGGTACTGTCGGTGGAGAGATGTTAACTATGGGTTATAAAAAAGATGCGGATGCATTTCATGATTTAAGCAGAGCGACAGAGATCTTGCAGGGCCTTATGCTGAAATTTGCGTCAAAGAAAGAGCGAGAAGGGGATGGCATGGAGGATTATGGTGCTGATGCCATATACTTCATAGCGGATGGCGAGTTATGGGAGTCCTTTGGAGGCGATGCAACCGTTGTTTCAGAGAAAGACCTCATTCAGGAGTATAAAAAACTTCTCACTAGAGCGCAGTCCGGATTTAAAAAGATAGATCCGAAAAAATATGAAAAAGCCCCGCTGTGGTTGAAAAATTTAGTCAAAAACAAGGATAAGCTGTTTGAATACCACTTTAAGGGGCTGTTAACGGGGGTAAAACGACCTCCGATGCTCACAATCATGCACGGTCAAAAGGTGAATTTGGATAACGTAAAAATGCCGGACGTATCTCCGCAAAATGCCTCGAATATCCACAAGATGATTATCACTTCTGGGGGTGGCAGCGCTCGTTGATTGATGTTTTTTAGAGTAAGCCACTGCTCTTGATTTTTTGAACCTTTGGAATAAAACAAGCAACACACCGGTGAAAGACTCTCACCGGGGCTCTGCAAAATCATATGGAGGTGTCATGAAATGAATGGAAAAATAGTACGGATGGGTTTGCTCGCGCTGGTGTCTCTCTTTTTTGTGGTCCTATGTTCTTTGCCCGCCCGGGCGGATCTGCCTTCCAAAAGCATCGAGGGCGGAATAACGGTGCAGTTCAAGAGCATCATACAAGAGAGCACCCGTCTTTACGTTACCTATGTTGTGGTGTCGCAAAATGACACAAAAATTGAAATTAAGCCGGATGGGTACTCACCCATTTTCGATTCCGCGGGAAATAAAATGGCGTACGGAGCTTCGGGACCTTGGATCGGCGACACAGCAGGTAATTCGCGAGAAATTATCGCCGGTGTGCCCACAAAAGTAATGCTCCGTTACGATGTCAACAGCGATTATAAAATCACTAAAACGTACCCCAAGGTTGTCCTTACCATCAACAATAAAACCATCGAATTCCGGAATGTCCCCGGATCGCAGTGACGGTAGGGGGGTTCCGAAACGGACGAGTGCATGACGCATCGTTAACGAAAGGTTCCACAGAGAAGTACAGGAGATCGTCTATTTTGACCGCTCCGAAAACACCAAAATAAACTGGAAACGCGTGCAGTATTTGAAATAAAGGAGGGAACACCAGTGAGTCTATCATCAGATCGATGTCCCGGATGTATGAGTGCCCATACGACAGCTTATCCCTGTCCCATATGCGGTTGGAACCCGGAAAGCCATGAGGCTTCTTCGCATCACATCAGACCGGGAACTCTTTTGCATGATCGTTATTATGTGGGGCGTGTTTTAGGGCAGGGTGGTTTTGGCATCACTTATCTTGGATGGGATACCACGTTGGACGTCAAAATAGCCATCAAGGAGTACTTTCCGCTCTCTTTGGTGACGCGCAATCCGGATACGATGGCTATTTCCTGCGCCAGCAGGCAATCAGCCGGTGATTTTGACTATGGGCTTGAAAAATTCCTGGATGAAGCTCGAATACTCGCTTCGTTTGTCAATAACCCCAACATCGTTTCGGCTCGGGACTTCTTCAAAGAATACGGCTCCGCCTACATGGTGATGGAATATATTGACGGAAAAGATCTGAAAAGTTACGTGGAACAGCACGGAGGCAGAATTTCGTGGCAACAAGCTCAAGACGTGATGATGCACGTCATGGATGCCCTCGCCGACGTCCACAATGAGGGGTTGCTCCACCGTGATATCAGCCCCGACAACATTTTCATCACCGCAAGAGGGCAGATCAAAGTGCTTGATTTTGGTGCGGCGCGCTCCGCCCTTGGGGTGCAGAATAAGAGCCTTTCTGTCGTCCTCAAACCCGGCTATGCTCCGCCCGAGCAGTATCAGACGCGAGGCAATCAAGGACCGTGGACGGATGTGTACTCCATCGCGGCGACTCTCTACCGCTGCGTCACCGGAGCCATTCCTGCGGAGTCCTTGGAGCGTTTGGAGGACGAGACCTTACCCCCTATTTCCGCCTATGGCGTCGAGGTTCCGGCACTGTTTGAAAGCGCCGTCCTTAAGGGGCTATCCGTCAAGGTAAAGGATCGCTTCCAGTCCGTTCAAGATTTCCAATCGGCTCTTCGAGGAGAAGTTGTGGGATCCGTTGCGCCGCAAACACCGCACCAAAATTTCAATCCGGCGGATGTCACCACAATCAGACAGCCTCAAAGGATTCCCAATCCGCCCGTTTCTGCGCCAAAGGCGCGACCGGTTCAAGAACCGCAGACGGTAAAAATAGGCAAAAAACGCATGGCCGCTATCGCCGCGAGTATTTTTATCGTGCTGGCCATCGGTGCTTTATCGCTTGCTTTTATGGATGCGAAGCCGGATACGCTCTACGCCAAAGGGCAGGATTATTTATCCGGTACCGGCGGACAGACAAAACCGGAAAAAGCAGCGGAACTCTTTGAAAAGGCCGCGAATCAAGGACACGTCGATTCCATGCTGAACTTGGGCGGCTTGTACGAGTCCGGGACAGGTGTGCTCAAAAACGTACAGAAAGCGGCGGAATGGTACCTCAATGCCGCAAACAGCGGAAGCCTTGAAGCCAAAGCGCGCTTGGGCAATCTTTATTACAAGGGCGAAGGGGTGGACAAAGACACCAAAAAGGCGGCGGAGCTTCTGAAAGCACCTGCCGATGATGGGAATGTCAACGCTCAGTACCTCTTGGGGTTGCTCTACATTGAGGGGAACGGAGTGCAAAAAAACCCAAAGCTGGCGGCTCAATATCTTGAAAAACCGGCAAACAGCGGCAATGCTAAGGCAGCCGGGAAATTAGCGGATCTTTAC
>JAGPAO010000128.1 GCA_018063805.1 Synergistaceae bacterium
CACGCCGGGTAACACCTGCAAGACCATTCCAGTTCCACTCTTCAAATCCCCAATAGTGCCATAATTCAAGGTCGTGTTCCATTATTTCTGCACACGAATTCACCGAAAAATCTCTCCCAAATATAACAAATATAACACTTAAAAATAGCACCTGTAAGGAAAGCTTTATACGTTTAAGCCTATCCGAACAGGTGCTATTTCTATACGATTTCTATGGAATCACCAAACTACCTGATGTGGTTCCGAAAATAACACACGTTGCTTCCACTTTAATAGTGCTGCCAGACGGCAAGTTTCCCAACGAAAAAGTAAGCGTTTCGCTGTTGTTTGTGCTCTGTTGTGTGTAATCTTTCTGTTGGATCAATTTACCATTCAAATAAATATTGACATGGTTTACATAATGTTTCTGAGGATTCTCCACATTATGTACGATTTCCACCTTTAAATTACCCTTACCATCCCAAGAAGGCAATACCTCTTTCGGAGGGTGCGCCCATGACATTGCCGTGAAAAGAAAGAAGAAAAACAGCGCAAATACTGTAAATCTCAGAGATTTCATTTAAAATCCATCCCTTCATCTTCTTGAAAATGCAACTATTTTTTCAGTTGTGCAAAAACCTCGTCCAAGTTGGGAAGTGCTTTTATTTCGTAAACCTTAATCCACTCCACGTTTCCCTGCTCATCAAGGAGCACGTTGGCTCTTTCTGAAAAACCGTTTGCCTCCCTAAAAATACCCAGTTTCTGCGCCAAATCCCCATGCGGCCAAAAATCAGCGAGAAGCTGAAGAGATTTTAGCCCCATGGATTCCGCCCATGCTTTTTTGGATGGAACTGTGTCCACACTGACACCCAAAGGAACTGTATTCAAATCGGTAAACGCGCTGTACGCTTGATCCAGATCTTGCATTTGCTGAGTACAAATTCCCGTCCATGCAAGCGGATGGAAAGAAAGCAACACTTTTCTCCCCGCTAAAGAGGAAAGTACAACCTCCTTCTCATTATGATCATGCAGTTTAAAGTCTTGGACTTTTTTTCCAACCATAATCGGTACACTCATTCATGCCACCTCCAAGTTTTTATTGTCCTTTGGTCATTACCGTTTCGATCCTGATAAAGGATCTCGTGGATACAACATAAAGAATACGTAAATTTAATCCTAACCGAGTTTTTATCATCGTATCAAACGGCTTGCAAAGGCAATTTATAATTGTTATTCTACTCCACAGATCCCTTTCTGTCACTTCTCCGTCAAAGAATCCACACGAGCTGCTGCTCTCTGACCGCATTGAGCCAATGGGTATGCCCTCCTCCTAAGGGAGCATTGAAACTCTGCAATACGGAGAAATCGTAATCTTCGCTATAGGGCTCCCGCCGTTCGCCCCAAGCGGAAGGACCCTCAGCGTAACGCCCGGCGTCAAGGTATGCCACATTGGGGTATAGTTGAATGTATATTCTGTTCCCTCGACAATGAAAGCTATTTTATTACTTTTAAACTCCTCCTCAGAGAGGTCATCATCCCAACGAACTTTCAGCTTTGCCGCAGGATAATCGGCAACAGATATTAATTTGAAAAAACGGCGCTCAAGCAGTGCTCGCCAGAAAATCTGTTCTACCCATAGCCGAGCGTATTCCGCTTCCAGTTTCAACGATTGACTTGTAGGAGCCGGAGAAAAACGCCCCGTCACTCCAATGCCGATCATACACACACTACCTGCGATCATGCCGATCATAACGAGAACGACGAGCACTTCCACAAGAGAAAATCCTTTTCGTTGCCGCCGAAAGCTCATTTGCACTAACCTAAAAGATTTAAAAGCCAATCGGTAAATGGATTATTTTTACGATAAAGCCGTCCATTGGAATCAACAATTCCATGCTTCGTCCATCCCTCAGCAAGCAATGCCTCTTCTCCACTGTCAAGCACCTTTGAGATGAGGTAATCGAAACGCACACTCTGTACTTTTACTTCATGGATAGGAATTCTGCAATACAGATTGATACGATCATCATAACGTGCGGGGCGCTTATAACGACAGTGAGCTTCAGATACGGGAAGAAATACAGAGCGTTCCTCCCAAAGGGAATAGGCTAGGCCCTGTGCTCTGCAATACTCCGTTCGTGCAATCTCGAACCAAATCAGATGGTTTGCGTTATAAACAACTCCCATTTGATCCGTTTCACTATAGCGTACTCTTATTTGAGTCGCCAGACAATAATCCGATGGAGGTTGAAAGGACATCAGAACTCCTCCTTAATATAAATTCTTCAAAAAAAAGTTGTAACGCGATAAGGATCGAGGAGCCGTAACGGCTCCTCGATGATAATCTTTAATTTTCCGGTAATGACATTCCTATTCCGGTTCCAAGAGGCCATAGCCCCCCTCGTCGCGCCTGTAAACCACGCTTATTGTCCCTGTATCCGGGCTCTTGAAGATAAAGAAGTCATGTCCCAGCAAATCCATCTGCATGGTTGCCTCTACTGCTGTCATCGTTCGAACAGCGAAACGCTTCTGTCTCACTATTTCACGAACATCGGCCTGTTGTTCTGAACCATGGGTCTTTTCCATGATTTCAGGATCAACTTCAAAAGATATATCATGCGTCTTGAGCTGCACGCGGTCAACCAAATAATCCTTATGTTTCTTTACCTGGCTCTCAATATTCTTAAGAGCCTTGTCAAATGCCTTTCGCATATCAGGGGCATAATCCTCACCCCGCATCACTAAACCATCAACATAAGCCGTGATTTCGGCAATGAACATGCCTCGTTTAAAAGAAAGGGTCACATGGGCATCTAAAATCTTGTCAAAAAAACGTTCCACCCTCGCCAATTTCTTTTCCATATAATCCTTTGTTTGATCTGGAAGTTCCACGTTACGATTCAAAAAACGTATCTCCATTTCAATCCCCTCCGTTCATTATCCCCGCAAAAACTATCCAACTACTTAGTTATTCAATGTAGCTATGACGCATTAACTATACCACAAAAAATGGATATAACAAAAGCAGGGGGCACGCCCCCTGCTTTTGTTATTATAATTTTCAAATACGATTAAGGGATGATGCGCGTACCTGATTTACCGGCAAGGGCTTCAAGCGCTTGATCCAAAGAGGCGATAAGAGCAAATTTACCGCCGTTTTTAACAAAACGCAAAGCGGCGCCCACTTTGGGCCCCATGCTGCCGGCCTTAAAGTGCCCTTCTTTCTCCAACGCTTCCATCTCAGCAACAGTCAGCGTCTCCAGCCATTTCTGATCCGGTTGATTAAAGTTAATGGCAACGCGGGGCACATCCGTTAAGATCATCAAAATATCGGCGTTCATTTCTATCGCCAGTACGGTTGCTGCCAGATCTTTATCAATAACGGCCTCAACACCGTGAAGGCTACCATCTTCCTTTTGAATCACAGGAATACCGCCGCCACCGGAAGCAATAACAATATTACCCGCATTCGCCAAAGCCTTAACGGTCTCAATCTCCACCACATGTTTAGGATCGGGAGATGGTACAACGCGTCTCCAACCTCGGCCTGCATCATCAATCCACGTCTCTCCCGATTCCGCCATTCGTTTCTTCGCCTGTTCCTCGGTATAAAAGGGTCCGACGGGCTTCGTTGGATTTTTAAACGCAGGGTCATTAATATCAACTTGAACCTGTGTCACGATAGCGCTCGGATTATGTTTTCCGGCCTCTCCTCTTGCATTGAGTATATTTCTGAAATTCTGGCAGAACAGGTAGCCGATAAAACCCTGACTTTGTGCCCCGCAAACATCCATGGGCATTGCCGGTACCTTTGTGCTTCCCAGCTCGTTTTGAATCATAATAGCGCCAACTTGCGGTCCGTTACCATGAGTCACAACCACGTCATATCCATCATCGATCATTCGAATAATAGCCTCAGCCGTTACGCGAACACTCTCCATCTGGTCGGCAGCCGTTCCTTTTTGCCCTCTTTGCAGAATAGCATTACCGCCTAACGCAACCACAACTCTACCCTTGCTCATTTTAATTCCCTCCGATTTTAAACGTCATTTTTCTGCCCTGTAGTTACTCGTCCATTATTTCCTTTTCTTTTTCGGCACAAATCTGATCAACTTTTTTTATCGTTTCATCCGTTGCGTCCTGGATTTCTTTCTGATACTTCTTTAGGTCATCCTCGCTGATTTCTGAATCTTTTTCCTTCTTTTTCAGCACATCAATAAACTCGCGACGCGTATTTCGAATGGCGATGCGACCCTCTTCGGCATATTTATTGACCAGCTTTGTCAAATCAACACGACGCTCTCGAGTCAGTTCCGGCAGCGAAAGGCGCACAACGTCTGAATCTACTTGAGGATTGACCCCCAAAGAAGAGGTCTGAATGGCCTTTTGAATAGCCTTCAATGCTGTCTTATCCCAAGGGGTAATGACAATCTGCCGCGGCTCCGGCGTATTCACAGTCCCCATCTGTTTAATAGGCGTTAATGTTCCGAAATAATCCACCTTAATATCTTCCACAAGTGCGGGGTGCGCCCTACCAGTGCGAACACCTTGATACGTCCCTTTCAAGTGCTCTACAGCTTTTTCTGCACGTGCTTTGAATTCCTTAACTAGAGTTTGAGGCACAAAAAACACACTCCCTTCTTCTTGTCTTTCTATTCTTTTGATCGACTAGCAAGCTATCGTCCCTTAGATAACCAAAGAACCGATCCTCTCTCCGTCCAAGAGAAGCCGCTTCAAATTACCCTTCTTTAACACATCAAATACAATAATAGGCATGGAATTTTCCATACACAGAGAAAAAGCAGCGGCATCCATCACTTTAAGCTGCATCTGCAGGGCATCCATATAGGTTACCGTTTCAAGTTTTTTGGCTTCTTTAGGGAATAGCGCAGGATCACGATCGTAGATACCATCAACCTTCGTCGCCTTTAACAAACAATCGGCTCCAATTTCTGATGCTCGCAACGCCGCCGCTGTGTCCGTCGAAAAGTAGGGAGAGCCGGTTCCGGCTGCAAAAATAACGACCTTGCCATTTTCTAAATGGCTCATCGCCCTGCGTCTGATAAAGGGTTCTGCAATTTCCTTCATTTCAATTGCCGTCTGCACTCTTGTCGGCACACCCAACCCCTCCAGGGAATCTTGAAGCGCCAAGGCATTGATGACTGTGGCAAGCATCCCCATGTTATCCGCCTGCACACGCTCCATCCCCTTTGTAACCGCTTGAGCGCCACGCAGAATATTACCGCCCCCAACTACCATTGAAATGGCGATTCCGGCTCTGGAAATCTCTGCAATTTCAGTACATATATCCCGAATAGCAGCATAGTCCAACCCAAACGGTTCGTGCCCTGCCAGTATCTCTCCAGATAACTTGAGCAAAATTCTATTGTACTTATATCCCATCAGCGCACCCCCCTTTCTCTTTTGAAGACAAAAAGATACAAAAAAAAGGGCGGGGAACCAACGTCCCACGCCCTCATTTTTATGCTTTATCCTCCGATAGAGAACCTGGCAAAACGACCAACGACAATATTTTCACCCATTTTAG
>JAGPAO010000129.1 GCA_018063805.1 Synergistaceae bacterium
GGGGGTGCTGCCCCTCTGGTTGCCCGGGGTAAAGCGGCTGAAGCGTTGGATTATCTTCCGCATGAATAAGCGGGTTCCCTTCGTCAGTTTGCCCAATCGAATGGCGGGGCGCATGATTGCTCCGGAATTGCGAGGTCTTTTGACTGCGGAGGATGTCGCCGCGAAGGCGAAGGAGATGCTTGCTTCCCCTCAAAAGCTGGAGGAAATCTCAAGATCTTTCTGGGAGCTCACACACGAGCGAGGAGCGGCGGGAAGAATAGCGTCTGCCGTGATCGCCCGTTTAAAGCGGTGAATCAATCATCTGGATCCCCTTGCCCTCAATGCGGCGATTGGAAACCAAAATGATGCGGGGTTCTTTCTCCAAAACCTGAAGCGCTTCTTGGATATCCTCCACATCCAAGGCACCGTCTCCTACGCCGGGAACGGGCAGGTACACGCGCTTGGGTTTCTCTCTGTCCACAAGGCGGAGCAGCTGGCGAGCGCTTCTTGCCACAATGACGGGATCTGCGATGCAGTGAGAACCGGGGATTTTGTGCCCCCAGTTGTAGCGGTGGATTTCATCCGGAAGGCCGTGTTCAAAACGGTCCCAAGCGGGTTTGGTGTAAAAGGCGATGAGCCGTTCTGTGATGTAGGCCACCTCGCCTCTTTTCTGAAGGATACAGTGCCCCACGAGAGACGCCAGCCCCGGGATGATACGTCCCATGGCGAGAGCATTTCCCCTATCGATGATTCCGACCATTTCTTTATAACGAACTTCAAGACTCAGCGTAATGCATACAATCTCGCCCTGCTTCCACAGGTCAACGATGTCGGCGTTAAGAACTTTCATTCTCATCATCTCCAAACGGCGAATACCAATTAAAGAATACACCATTTCTCTATTTTCGTGTATCATAATGCGGAGAATTAACCCATAGTATTGGTGGGTACTGTCATTGTATTGAATGCTTCAATGATTTTTAAATTTCAAACTGGGAGGATGGAAAGAATGAAGTTGTCTCGTAAATTTGGGATCCTGTCGCTTGTTCTGTGTGTTTTATTCCTTGCGGGAAGCGCCTTTGCGTCGGGTTTTCCCTCACCGGAAAGGGCACCGATTAACCCGGAATTTCTAAAGCACCAAGAGAATCAATCCGTAAATGATGGGATGAGGCGCTTTACGGGGGAAATCAATCGCCAGGGGGGGTATGTGCCTTCTCCTCTGGATATGTCGCATCTCCGCAATGCAGATTACTCCGCTTTCTTGAATCGAGCAAAGGGGATGCGGGGAGAGGCCTTTCCCCTGAAATATGATTTGAGGACGTCAAACAGGGTAACCGCAGTTAGAGATCAGGGGCTGTACGGTGTCTGCTGGGCCTTTGCCGCATTGGGCTCCGTGGAATCGCAGTATCTTGTCCAAGGAGGAGGCGTTACGGATCTTTCGGAAATGCACCTGGGGTGGTTTGCGTTCAAAGACGGAGTGAGTTTTAAAAGCAACGCCCCCGATCCTCTTCAGAATGGCGGGAATAACTTTATGTCCGCCGCCCTTCTTGCTCGTTGGACGGGGCCTGCCTCTGAGAGTGATGCCCCCTATACTTCCCGCCCCACTCTGCCGTCCTTCGCTTATGCGAATCAGTTCCACGTGCAGGATGTTTTTGTTCTCGGGTTGACTGACGACAAAGTGACGAAGGATGTTCTTAAGAAACTGGTGACCACATACGGCGGTGTGAGCGTGGCGTACCATGAAGACGATGCCTATTTTAACAGTCTGACGAACGCCTATTACTACACCGGGACGTCGGATCCCAACCATCAAGTGCTGCTCGTCGGATGGGATGATGATTTCCGTAAGGAGTTTTTTGCCGTTCAAACTGCCGGTACCACTATCCCGAAGAATAACGGCGCCTGGCTCATCAAAAACAGCTGGGGTACCGGTTGGGGGGATAACGGCTACTTCTGGATTTCTTATGAGGACATGAGCTTTCGCGATGGGGCGGTCTTTATTCCGGAGGCAACGAGCAATTATCAATACATCTACGACTACGACCCGCTGGGTGCCACGATGATGATGGGTTATAAAAACCCCACCGCGTGGGCTTCTAATGTTTTCGTTGCGGACAGAGATCTGGACCTCAAGGCCGTTTCTTTCTACACAGCGGACGCCAACGTCTCCTATGAAATATCGGTGTATCGGGGGGTAAAGCAGGGGGATGCGGTTAGCGGAACACGTGTGTTTGCGCAATCAGGCAGCGAGGTGTTTGCCGGCTACCACACCGCCAAGCTTAACAAGAGTGTCTTCGTGGCGCAGGGGGAGCGTTATGCCGTCGTCATTAAGCTGATGAATCCCTCTTCCTCCGCGTACCCCCTCGTCCTTGAAGCTCCTGTTAAGGACTACAGCGAGCAGGCGACGAGCGGGATGGGGCAGAGCTTTATCAGCCCTAACGGTGTGGACTGGCAGGATCTTTATACAGAGAAAGCGAATAATTGTATCAAGGTATTCGCCTCCGCTGGAACGGATCCAGGCCCTGGACCGGGCCCCGGACCCGAGCCTGATACAAGCGGAAGCGGTGGCTGTAATAGCGCAGCGGTAAGCGGTTTCTTGCTCGTTCTTCCCGCTATCCTCGTCATTCGCAGACGTTTTCTTTAAACCATACCGTTACTGAAACGAAAAACAGCTAGAGATACGCAAAAGCCCGAGGACAAGTGTGCCTCGGGCTTTTGCGTGCTCTTTTTATGATGGTTTGCGTTTGTGGTTTCGCGTTTCTTTTGACAGTTCGTACCAGGGAGATTTTTCGGCGAGGCCCGGGCGCCGCGGATAGCCGGTGGGGCAGGGTGCCGTTTTTTTAAAGAGCAGAAAGCTCCGATCCCTATCGTTTAAGTGATAGGGATGCAGTATCGGATCGGCGAGGCCAAGGACGCTCCAGGGGCGTGTCACATTCGCCAGCTCTTCCGTTATGCGAGGCCCTTTAAACAAAAGAAGCGTTCCCTCTACCGCAACAAGAGGGGAGAGATACTCCGCCAGAATACCTGCTGCGCAGACGGCTCGCGCTGCTGCCATTTGAAAGGATTCGCGTGATTTTTTAGCAAGATCCTCCGAGCGCGTACAGCAGACGCGAGTATTTTTCAGTCCCAATTGATCGGTAATTTCTTCTATCAGGGAGCATTTGCGGCCGATGCTGTCGATCAGCGTGATGTGCAGATCGGGTCGGCAGATAGCCCATACAATACCGGGGAGCCCTCCCCCTGTTCCGACGTCCGCAATGGATCCCGATGCTGGAAGGAGCGGCAACCCTGCGGCGCAGTCCATAATGTGCTCCTGCCACAAAGTGTGTGCATCCGACGGCCCCGTAAGACGCGCGCGTGTATTGGCCGCGATCAAAAGCTCGACGTAGCGTGTGAGCTGTGCTTTATTGTTTTCTATTTCTGCTGCGATGTTTTTATCCTCTTTGATGTCCATCATGCTAAGGCTCCTTATGGTGATGCCGGGAATGAGAATCATTGCTTTTCTTGGAGCGCATTATACCACCGAGGGGTGTTTTCTACGTTATAATAGTACCAGAAGCGTACGGGGGGGATCTGTGTGAAAGAATTTGAGGGTGGAACGAAACAGTATTTGGGTTCCTTCGCCGTTCTGGATTTGCATGGAACGTGGCGCGAAATGGGCCGGCAGTATGGTGCTTTAGCCGCGACGGAGTTGCAGACTCTCTATCACAAGGGGATAGAAGAAAAACTCCTTGGGGATCAAGAGAACTCTATGGAGTCTCTGAAAGAGACTGCGGAGATCCTTTTTGCCCGTTTCCCTGCTCGCTTTAGAGAGATGATTCGCGGAATGGCTGAGACCTCGGGTCTGGACTTATCCGCGCACTTGCTTTTGAATGCATTGGAGACGATAGGAGCCAATCCGATGGATCACCTCCATTGTACGAATATTGCCGCGTGGGGTGATTATGCGGCGGGTCCTCTTGTTTTCGGCCGCAATTACGACTACTATCCCTGGCTTAAAGAGCTTGCGGGAAGCCTGATCATCACGGTGCTGCATCCGTCCGATGGCTCGCTCGCAACTGCAACCCTTACCTGGGCCGGAGGGATTTCCGCGACGACAGGAATCAATGAACGCGGTATTTTTCTCGGAATGAACAGCGGTGTTCCCTCAGGCGGAGCTCTTTGTTACGACAGCCGGACTCCGACATCCGCAGCTCTGCTGGCGTTTTTGCTGGACAGCGAAAACCTTGAGGATCTGGAGGGATGCTTCCAGACGACAAAATCAAGCTTTGCCTGCATTGTCGCAACGGCAGACGATCAGGCGGCCCGTTGTTACGAATGGCCGGTTTTTGAGGTCAAACGAAGACTGTCCGTTCGGCGGCCCGGTTTGATGGTGGCGACCAATCACTTTACGGAATTTTCTTGGGGGCTTCCCCGCCCGCAGGATGCTGTTTTCTGGAATACTCGGGCAAAGAGGCAAAATTTACTCAATATGGCAGAGCATTTTAAGGGGCGCATCGATTCAAATTGCATGTGCAAGCTTCTGGAGACCCATTTTAAGGATTTAGGCGCCATGACGGATGATACCGTATGGCAGCTGGTTGTGGTACCCGGAACGCTTGATTTTTTCTTAAAAGTGCCCGATCAGCAAGATTGGACTTCGATTCCGTTGGGGGATTTGTTGCGCTCGCAACAGATCTGATATTGTCCTCGTGCTCTCTTCTGTTTTCCTCATATTAGGAGGTCTGGCTCTTTTCCTCTTTGGCGTGGAGGAGACGGCGCGAGTCTGTAGGGAATCGCTTTCATCCTCCGGAGGGGCAAAATTGGCGCGCCTAACCTCTACGCGCACAGGGGCGTGCTTGTTTGGTGCCCTGCTCTCGGGATTTTCTCAGAGCAGTGTTGTCGCTACGTCCTTTGCTCTGGGGCTTGTGGATGCCGGACTTCTTCCCTACGCAGGCGCGGTGATCGTCATGATGGGCGCGAGTGCGGGAGGGACGATGGCGATGTTTTTTCTTAGCCTTAATGTCACCGCATGGGCTCCGTTTATGCTTGTCTCCACGACGATCGCGGAAAAGCTATCATCAGGAAAAACAAAACAGATAGCCCGAGTGGGGCGCGGAATTTCATTGATTTTTTTTGGTATGTTCATTCTTGGGCAGGGGGTTACCCCCATTGTGGCGATGCCATGGGTTCATGTTGCCCTCGTGCAGAGTGCGGGGCATCCGTGGCTCCTTGCCTCCGTCGCACTGTTGGCTACTCTTGTGCTGCAGAGCAGCACAGCGGTGATGGCGCTTGCGTTTACTTTGTTTGCATCCAATGTTATTTCTTTTGCGGACGCGATGCCGATTGCTCTTGGAACCAATTTGGGATCTTCCGTACCGGTTTTTATCGCGAGTCTTGGCGGAAGAGCCAATGCTCGAAGATTGGGCACGTTGCTACTTTTGTACAAAGTAATCGGAACGCTGGCTTTTATTCCTTTGATGGCACCCGTGACGTATTTTATTTCTCTCCTGCCGATCGATGACACGATCCTGCTGGCTATAGGGGCAAACGCCGTTTCTTTTT
>JAGPAO010000130.1 GCA_018063805.1 Synergistaceae bacterium
TCGGCACAACAATAACCGCTCAGTTGATGGCTTTTAGCATAAAAAAATACGCTATCATAGGCGCTATCATTGGTGCCGGTCTTTCTATATTGGGAAAAAACCGGAGGCATAAACAGCTTGGAGCAGGGCTCGTCGGTTTTTCTCTTCTTTTCATCGGTATGGGGATGATGCAAAATGCGATGTCATTTTTAGAGGGGAGACAAGAATTGTTTCTTCCCTTCAGGGAACATCTTATCCTCGCTGTTTTGGCGGGAACCATTGTGACCATGCTGGTCCAGGCCAGCGCCGCTACGGTCGGTTTAACAATGGCAATGGCTTCTCAAGGGCTTATTCCTCTTGACGTTGCCATTGCCATTATATTTGGTGATAATATCGGTACGACGATCACCGCTGTCCTTGCCTCCTTAGGAGGTAACAGGGCGGCGAAACAGGCGGCTACGGCGCACGTTATGTTTAACGTTATTGGGACGAGCGTCATGATGCTTTTAATTTCTCCATTCAGCAAATTAGTCATGCTGACGTCTCATGATATCGGACGTCAAGTGGCAAACGCGCACAGTATTTTTAATATCTTAAATACCTGTATGTTCCTTCCCTTTGTGCGCCCCTATGCCGCCTTTATCCAGCGTTTGGTTCCGAACAAAGAGACGATGCCGGAGCACGGGGCTCGTTTCTTAGATCGCAATTTAATAGAGTCAGCACCTGCAGCTGCTATTGATGCCGTTCGCAAGGAAATGGTTCGGATGGGTAAAATTGCCTATGATATGTTGCTGGGCTGCCGCAAAGCGATTCTTGAGCGGGATGATAAAATTGTCCCGGAGTTGCTGCAGACGGAAAAAATGATCAATGCGCTAACCTATGATATTGTCAATTATGCAACGGAATTGGGACAGAAGGGCTTATCCCCAGATCTTGCTCTCATCCTTAATTCCTGCATCGGAGGTGTGGGTGATATCGAGCGTATGGGAGACCACGGTGAAAATTTGCTCGAAATGTCTCAGTTTCTGGCGGATAAAGGTCAAATTCTAACGCCAAAAGCCCACGCAGAGTGTGAGGAAATGTTCGATTTAGTGCTTGAGGCCGTTCTTCTCAGTATCCAGTCGGTGGAAAATGAAGATATCAAAACAGCACAACAGGTGATGGATTTAGAACCTAAAATTGATCAAATGGAAAAAACTCTGCGTTTTCGCCATATAGAAAGACTGAACACAGGGGAGTGTAACCCCAGCTCCGGCGTTGTGTTTATTGATATTTTGAGCAACTTAGAGCGGGTAGGAGATCATGCACACAATGTTGCCTGTATTACTAAGGATATTGATCGAATTCGCAAAGGTATGATTTAAATCAGGAGGATGGGATCCATGACTGGGACTGAGGCCATCATTTTAGGAATGATTCAGGGAATTACAGAATTTTTACCGGTGAGCAGCTCCGGTCATCTGGCTTTTGCGCGGATCTTCATAGGATTTAATGAACCCTCTATGGCCTACGACTTGTTGCTTCATCTATCCACCATGATTGCGACGCTTATCTACTTTCGTCGAGATTTAGCGCAATTGATCTTTGAATGGTTGTATGGATTTGTAAATAAAAGTGCGCGAAGATGGGCCGGATGGCGCTTTTGTTGGGCTGTTATTATCGGGACTCTGATAACGGCTCCTATCGGGTTTTATTTAAAACCGTTTGCGGAAGACGCCTTCAATAACTCTCTTTGGCTAGGCGGTGGTTTTATTGTAACGGGCATTCTTCTTCTTACCAGCCGATTGATTCCGGAACGTTACGGACAAGTGGCTCCGGGGCATGGCGCGCTGGTTGGTTTTGTGCAGGGGCTTGCGGTTATGCCGGGTGTCTCCAGATCGGGGAGTACCATTTGGGCCGGTTTATTGTTTGGCCTTAAGCGGGATGAAGCGTTTCGTTTTTCTTTCCTGCTTGCCATTCCGGCTATATTGGGGGCAACTCTTCTTGAAGCCAGAGAACTGGGTGGGGCCGCATCTTTTTATGAGGCGCTCCCTAATGGTTGGCAGTGGGGGGCCGGAGCAGCCTTTATTTTTGGCTACCTGTCTTTGTGTTTGCTCAAACGTCTTGTGATTAATGATCGATGGTGGATTTTTGGGGTATATACCTTATTTCTCGGTACAACAGCTGTTGGTATCACTTTACTTGGGGGTTGGTAATGTGGCTGTATTTAAAGGTTATTCAATGCGATGGTGGATTTTTATCGCTTGCATTGTTTTGGGGACGTTTATGGGTATTTTTTTTCAGCATTTCGCTGTTACAGCCCCTCTTTTCCGCGATATTGTAAGTTTTAATGTGAATATAGGGCAGATAGACCTATTAGCCGTTAAATTCGGATTTCAATTCGGAATGCGGCTGAATCTAGGAACGCTTTTCGGAGGAATTATCGGGCTATGGGTTGCCCGATAAACTTAGTACTCGCATCTTCCAGTCCAAGACGTCGCCAGCTTTTAACAGAGATGGGGTGGAGCTCTTTTAAAATCCGGCCTGCAGAGTTGGACGAAACTCCGTTGATGGGCGAGAAACCGGAAGAAATGGTTTTGCGACTCGCAGAGAATAAAGCGCTTGCGGTTGGGATGCATTATGCTCTCGACACATCCGTCTGGATCTTGGGTGCCGATACCACAGTCAACGTGGGCGGCATTATCTTGGAAAAACCGCTGGATCGCAGAGATGCCTTTCGGATGATAAATTTGTTGGCAGGAAAAACACATCTTGTCCATACAGGTATTGCGCTGGTGTCCTCCGGTGTCGTTCGATGCTCCGCAGTAGAAACGACCGCCGTGACTTTTCAGTCGATGCAGGATGAAGAGATTCACGCTTTTGTCAATACAGGCGAAGGGGATGACAAGGCGGGCGCTTATGCGATACAGGGTAAAGGAACCTTCTTGGTTGAGCGCATTGATGGGTGTTATTTTAACGTCGTAGGGTTGCCGTTGCATCGTTTGAGCTTAATGTTCGCGGAGTGTGGGTGGCCACTTGCATCGCAATGGGAGTGTTTCGGATCGTGATATCTAAAAAAAAGGTTCTATCTCGCAATATCGTGTTTGCAGTGGGGATGTTTTTGGCTTTTATACTCTGCATTCCCGGGTTAATGAACAGAGTCGGAGTGGAGTGGCGGAATCGAACCGTCGCTATTTGTATGGATTACAGGGATATGCTTTCGCTAGCAAGGCAATCCGGAGTAGACAGATCGTTGATGACTTCGCAGTTAAAGGAAGCAGGCGTATCGGGCGTTGCTGTCGCTGAGTTTACCGGAAAAGATCTGCAGGGTGGAGCGTTACCGTTACAATACGGTTCTGCTATCTCGTACTCGGATACGCATCCGGAATTGAGTTCTTTCGCTCCCGATCAAGCCGTTATTCTCATCAGTAATAAAGATACCTCGCTTCCTCTTATCCGCGATTACCTTGAAATTAAATATAAGGGTATCAAGGAGCTTGATCTCCGTGGAGGACGAACGGGATTTGTCTTTCCTATTTCTACGGAAGATCTTGCTGATTCTGCTTTGGTTCCTGATTTTCGTGCGCTGGACTTTTCCGCTAAAAGCGGCTTAACGGCTCTGTTTCGGCCGGCTCCAAGTGCCGGAACAAGCAGCGAGCAGGTGGCATTATCCTTGCGTTGGCTTGTGGCTCAATATTCAAACATTGCCGCTGTTATCCCTGCGGGATTGATTGTCGTGGGCTACCCGGATATCGTACCCATTACGACGGCGATAAAAGATCTTGGCCTTTCCGTTGCACAAGTTGAATTTATCAGGCAAATTGGAATAGACTCGTTTAATAAAAAAGTATCTCCCTCTCTCTTACCGCTTCACAGCCTTGTGAAAGAGGAGATGTTTTCTAAAAAAATGAGCCGGGGACAAGTCGTGGATCGAATGGTGCGTGCCGTACACGAACGCTCCATTCGCATCATTTTTATGCGCCCTTACGAGCTCTATACGGGAAACAAACTTCCTGCTTTTTTGGAGGATCTGCATTCACTGACCGCCGCTTTAGAAAGTCGCGGATACGCACTGGGATGGCCCACTCCTTTCCCTCTTTGGCCTCGTCAATTACTGAGTGCTTGGTCGTTAGCCGGCGTTTTCTTGCTCTGTTTCTGGTCCTATTGCCGTCGTTTTTATTCTAAAGAGCCGGATACCATTGCGGCAGAGAGCGTGAGTTTAAAGGAGCTTATGATCCTGGCCGCTGTGTTTTTACTGCTTGGTGGGTTGGTCGGGAGGGTACCCTTTTTTGCCCGGTTGATGGGGGGATTTGCCGCTGCTTTTGCTGCTACAGAGGCCTCTCTTTTAGCTCTTGATTCCCAAAAAAGACTGAGGTGGAGTTTAATCGGAAGTTTGCTGATTGTCCTTGTGGGCGGATTGTCCATCGCGTCCTTTTATGGAATCCAGCCCTATATGATCCGCCTAACTCCTTTTTCAGGTGTCAAACTGACACTTTTATTACCTCCGCTGCTTTTGTTGTTGCATGATTTTAAAAATAGAATCCACCCTGAATCCATAAAGGAAATTCTGCAACGGCCCCCACTATGGGCAGAGTTGGCTCTCTGCGCCGCATTACTTTTAGCCGCCGTTATATTAGCGGTGCGCAGTGATAATGCCAGTTTTGTTCCTGACTGGGAAATCCGCTTCAGAGAGCTTTTGGAGAGGCTTTTATGGATACGGCCGCGAACCAAAGAATTTTTGATCGGTTACCCCAGTCTTATTCTTTATCTGGCTTTTGTTCGGCGAGGGTTAGCTGTTCATTACAGGGAAGTTTTACGCGTTGCGGCTACGATTGGGTTTGCCTCCGCCGTTAATACGTTTTGTCATTTCCATACATTATTGCCGATCTCTCTGATCCGCGTTTTTAATGGATGGTGGCTGGGTCTTCTTATTGGCTGGATTCTTGTTATTCTATTGGATAAAATTCTGGTTTCATCGTGGTATAAAAAGATAGGAGTCCTTTTTCACTGATGCGCGATTTGGATGTTGTTCTATGCGGTTATTACGGATTTCATAATCTGGGAGATGACCTTCTCGCAGAATCTATTTTGATGCTGTTGGAACGTTGCGGCATAAAAAAAGAGAAAGTTGGGATTCTCTCCGCTGCTCCCGCTGAATCTGAAGAGCTATTGGGTATAACAGCGGTTAACCGATGGCGCATAGGCGATGTTTATCGATTATTGAAGCGATCCCGAACCCTTTTACTTGGAGGGGGAGGGCTTTTTCAGGATACAACGAGCATTCGATCTTGCCTCTACTACTGGGGGGTAGTGCTGCTGGCGCGTTTTTGCGGTTGCACCGTTTGGGCTGTTGGGCAATCAGTAGGACCTTTTCGGAGCTCATTTTCTCGTTTGATTGCCGGAAGTGCTTTTCGACTCTGTCGTTGGATTGGAGTCCGCGATAAACGGTCGCAGATGATGCTTAAAAATTGGGGGATAGAATCTCTTCTCTCACCCGATCTTGTGTTGGCGTTCGATCTTCCTCCCTTGGAGGATGGGGAGGAATGTATT
>JAGPAO010000033.1 GCA_018063805.1 Synergistaceae bacterium
TTCTCTCCGGTTTGGGTTCGCGCGCAAGGAGCAACTCCATCGTCTCTTTTATGGACGCACCCGCATAAAGGATGTTATAGACGCTTCTTGTAAGGGGCAAGTCCAAGTTGAAGGCCTCCGCATGGGTGATCAGTGCGCGGGTCGTGTGTGCCCCTTCAACCACCTGTTTGACCTCCGCCATAGCCTCCTCCGCGCTTTTGCCCTGCCCGATCGCGAGCCCGAAGCGAACATTTCGGGAGTGGGGGCTGTAGCAGGTGGCCATTAAATCACCCACCCCTGCAAGGCCCATCAGCGTCATCGGATCTGCTTTCAGCGCGATACCAAGACGCATCAACTCCGCCAGTCCGCGTGTGGCAAGAGCCGCAAGAGCATTGTCTCCAAGAGACATTCCGCGGGCGATGCCGACAGCGATGGCGATGACATTCTTAACGGCTCCGCCGATTTCGACTCCAATCACGTCCTCCTCTGTGTAGACGCGAAAACAAGGGGCGTTCAGGAGCTCTTGCCAGTGAACGGCCTCCTCCTGCACTTGCGAGGCGACGACCACTGCTGTGGGCTTTCCTTGGATAACCTCCTCCGCATGGCTGGGCCCTGAGAGGGCGCTGTAGCCGGACTGCGGCTGTATTTCCATCATCATCTGATGCAAGAATTGCCCTGATGTGATTTCTATTCCCTTAGCGAGGTTGAGGAACTGATAGTCCCCGCGAGGGATGATTTCCAGAGCGCAACGCAGCGATTGACTGGGAACTGCCAGTAGAATGCGCTGCGAAAAATCGGCGCACTCAGCGATATTTGCCGTGGCTGTTACATTGGGACTGAGGGAATAGTCCTTGAAATAATCGGGGTTGTGGTGTTGCTCCCGGATCGCATCCGCCTGTTCTTTTCTTCGGCACCAGATCATGACTTGATGCCCCAGTTCGGCTGCGTGATTGGCCATCGCCGTACCAAAACTCCCGGCTCCTAATACGGATAATTGCATGATGAATCCTTCCCTTCCGCAATACGATGCTTTTTTCTCAATAAATGAGATTATTTTTTTTATATTGCGTTATAATAACAGTTAATTGTATGTTGTACATGATTTATAGCAAGGGAGAGTGTCATTTGATGACTTTAAAGTTGGTTCGAGCCTCGCTGATTGCGGCTCTTTACGTTGTTCTTGTGTTAATTTTTAACCCGATATCCTTTGGTCCGATTCAATGCCGCGTTGCAGAGGGGCTTACCGTTCTTCCCTTTATTTTCCCCGAAGCGGTTCCCGGCCTTTTTATCGGTTGCTTGATCGCGAATATTTTCGGCGGCAGTATTTGGGATATCATAGCGGGGAGTTTAGCCACGCTGCTCGCTGCCTGGTTGACGTCAAAGGCTCCCAATCTCTATTGGGCTGCGGTACCCCCTGTTGTTGTTAATGCGCTTGTTGTCGGCAGTTATCTTGGGAAAATTACCGATATTCCCTTTTATTTTGCCATCCCCTACGTCGCTGTGGGGCAGGCCATCGCGTGTTTCGGTATCGGGATTCCTCTGGTGCGTCTTTTACAGAAAGTATTTTTCACCGGAAGTTCGTATAAACATTAACGGGCAAAGCGTTTTTGTCTATTGCACAATATAGAAAAACTTATATGATAAGAGCTATGTGTTTTTGATTTTATTTTTTCATGCGGGTTTAAGCGAAAGTGAGGTTGAGGTATGCTGAAATTCGACCGAACTCGATGGAGACAGATGTTGTTTCCAGCGGAGTTCAGGCTTCCGGAACCGGATTTTAAGGAAGACCAATTGGACTTATTAGAAGAACTAATCCAGCTGATTCAGCCCAACATTGAGGAAATGGAATCTGACGGGCTCGATGAAAAGCTGCAGATGGCTCGTTTCTTGATTCAGCTCGCTACGGGTGTCTGGAGGGTTCGTCGAAGAATAGAAGGGCTAAAACGTATGCCCAAGGAATTAAAAGAAGCCCTGTTCTCTCTTGAGAGCATTTGGGCTTCCATGGCCGAGGGGGGCATTTCCATTGTTGATCACGTGGGTGAAGTCCCATCCGGCTCCGTGCCGCGCATTGTTGAAGTTCGCCTTGTCCCCGGGCTTGCCCGCGAGGAAGTCGTCGAAACAATCCTTCCCTCAATTTTGTTGCACGGAGAAGTGATCCAAGTGGGAGAGGTTATTCTGGGACGCCCCGCTCCCGTTGTTGAAGAGGTGTCCGCGGATGCTTGAGCGTAATCGCAAACATCGCGTGCCTTCCGGCGTCAAGGTCCCGGAACGCCCCAAGCAGGGGATGGGAGTGCATACCGAGGGAATCTTGGATGGCCTCGAGAGGATAGGGGCTCTGTCCTCTTTGGTGGAAACCACACTCATCTCGCGCGCGGCTCATATCGCTTGGAATGGAGATCTTTATAAAGCGGAGCAGATATTGCTTCGCATGATCTTTAAAGAGAAGCGCGAAAATCCGCAGGCAATGGATTTGCTGGCTCGCATCTACTGTCAGCAGGGGCGCTATGAAAAAGCAAAGGATTTGTGGGAGCGCGCGGTTGAGCTACAACCCGGCAGCCCCGTTTTGAGGCGATCGCTTGCCAGATGTATCGCGGTGGCTAAATCGCCGGCTAAAGAAATTTCAGCCTATCGCATGAAGCTGCTCTTTCGTTCCTTGGCCTGTGCCTTTGTCGTCCTCTTTGTCAGTTGGGGGGCTGTTACCGGTTACAATGGCGTTCAGAAGTGGATGGAAGGACCGCAGACGGCGGAGCGTTTGGCAGGGCGTTTTCATTATGATTATGAATCTCAGACGGAAAATTTCAGAGAAGTATATGAAGGTGATGACCTTCGCGATGGTGAGCTCAGCGGTGATAGCACCGATGGATCGACCTCAAAAACGCTCGGGTTTACCCGTAGAAAAGTTGTTGACGGCACCAATTTAGGGCGCATAGAGGTGTTCGTGGAGCGCAAGGGGAACTCGGTTAAGGTCACCGGTAAGGTTCCGAGTTTACATCTTCGCTATCTCGTAGAGCAAGCGCTTGCCGAGCTTCCGGGTGTGCAGAATGTAGATTTAAGAGCGCTTGAGGTGGATCGCACGTACCGAGTGCGCCCCGGGGACAGCCTCTGGATTATTTCTCGCCGTATGTTTGGGAGCGGCGCCGGGTGGACAACGCTGGCTCGATATAATAATATCGAGAATCCGAGTCTTCTTAGAGTTGGGCAGGAGCTTTCCTTACCTCTGGGCAACGAATATTTGGTTTCTGAACGTTAAATGCGTAAAGTAGCGTGGGTGCATTTTCTTTACATCGGTATGGTGGTGCTTGCCGCCGTCTGTTTCTCCACTATGGGTGTCGCTGTTCGCGGTATTAATGGGGAGGCGGTGTCTCCGCTATTTGTAGCGTGGATGCGGGCTTTGTTTTCTGCGATAGTTGCCGTTGTTTACACTTTTGTTAAATACCCCGAGGAACTTCGTTTTACGGCAAAGGAATTCCCCAGCCTGTTCATTCATGGGATTGTTTGTGTGGCCGTAATGTACGTGGGGGTAAATTTTGCTTTGCTGCGACTCCCGATAGGAGTCGCTATTTTGCTTTTTTATACAACGCCTCTGTGGGTCATCGTCGGGACAAGGCTGTTGAGGCTGGAGGTTTTGACGCGGATACGCGTTATAGCACTGGTCTTGGGGGTCTTGGGCGTCTGGTTTGCCGTGGGAGGCATCAGTGGGGCGACAGGGCTGGATCCTTTGGGCATCCTAGGGGCTCTTATGGCGGGGTTGACGAACGGAATCTATATGATCGCCGGGAGGTATGGTCTCGGAAAAGGGCGTCCGATACGCATGTTCACACACATGTTTTTGTGGGGAGCGGTCGCTCTCGGACTTGTCTGTTTTTTTAGAGGGGATTTCGAAAGCTTTAGGTCTGCACAGATGTCGGATTGGATGGCAATGCTCTACCTGGCTTTTATTCCCTCTGTTTTTGGCAATATCCTGATAATGAAGAGTCTTCAGTGCGTTCCCGCCTCTGTGGTCTCCATCGTTGCAATGTCGGAAATAGCTTTTGGAATGCTTTGGGCGTGGCTCTTTTTTGCAGAAATTCCCTCCGCCAGTGCTTTTGCGGGTGGTGTCTTCCTGTTTCTGGCGATTGTCATCGTTACGATGGAAGGGGAGCGCGTGCGCCGCAAGGAACTGTCAGAGCTTCTTTAGAATTCCGCCAGTGCGGTCTGTTCCTTCAATCGCCGGCGCAGCGTCGGCCATTGAGGAAGCACTGAGGCCACCTCTGCCCAAAAAGAAGCGGAGTGGTTCATCTGTTTTAAATGACACAGTTCGTGGACGACGATGTATTCTATCAACTCGGAGTCCAGCACTCCCAGTCGGCTGTTAAAGGAGAGATCTCCGCGAATCCCGCAAGATCCCCAGCGGGAGGTGGCGAATCGAACCCGGACAGATCGCGGACGAACAGAGAGACGTCTCGCCCAGTCGGGGAGAAGACCTCGCAGAAAAAGTGAGGTCTCCCGCGTATACCAAGCTAGAAAAAGAGGGAAAGCTCCGCTAGGCTCATTGCTAGTGAGTTTAAAGCATCCTTCCGAGAATTGCAGGGAGGGCGGTTGCCCACCCTGAGGCTCAATAATCAATGGGTATGCTTTCCCTAAAAAATAAAAAAACTCCCCATTCTTATACGTTCTTTCTCTGTAATACTTACTTTTTGGTGCCTTGTCTGCTCTCATTGATATGTGAATATCCTTTTATATTTTCGTATTTTAGTAAAAAATAAATCTGTTTCAATTGTTGTTTGAGAGCTCTCCCATCATCTCCGGTGTCAGAATGGTGTGCGTATCGCATTCACTTGCCAGTTCTCCGGCATAGGTCAGTGCTTCAAACGTGAACAAATCAACGCGGATGCCGAACTGTCTTGTCTCTTGAATGGCCGGGGAGAGATCACTGTCTCCGGAAAGAAGCTTAATAGAATGGAGAATCCTCCGTGCCGCCATGGTGATCATGTCCACTGCGAGCATGACATCTACTTTCTTCTGGACTAAAATGGGTTTGCCGTCGGTATCGCGTCCCCTATAGACGAGGTAGCCGAATTTGCAGGTTAACTTGGGATGACGCTTCAAATTATCGTAAAACTGCATTCTCATTTTGTAAAACTTCTCTTGATCCGGTGCCGGTGTTTTAAAGTCAAAGGGCAGACAGTTATAATAATAGGTCTGTAACAGCCGCTCCTCCCCTGCAAGCATATTCGCCAGTCGGTTGTAATCCAACCGATGCTCCCCGCGGCTTCCCCTGTCCAAGTATCCTCCATCAATAAAGACTGCTGTCAGCAAATAAACTCCCCCGGTTGGCTGTGTATCATACGCCTCTATTTTTGTTACGAGTCCATTATCCTCGCAAAGCGACGGGATGTAAACAACAAGAGTGCCGCGTGTTAGACTAATAGTCTTTTAGGCTGTTCGGTATTTCCATTAGGGAGGTGTATTCTTGTCTGTCAGATGTTTTTACTTTAGCGTTTTTGTTTTTTGCGGACTCGCTGTTTTTATTTTTGCGTCTGCTGCAAACGCAGCGCCCCTCTATTCTGTGGATGTGCTTGCAACCCTGCCGCATGACCGAACCTCTTTTACGCAAGGGTTGCTGGTGGATGGAGATGATTTCGTTGAGAGTTCGGGGCAGTATGGTGTGTCCCGGATCGTTCGGTATTCTATAGGAGAGAAAAAGCCCCGCGTCGTTGGCTCCTTGCCCAAAGAATTCTTTGCAGAGGGGGTTGCGCTTCATCGAGGGAACCTCTATTTGTTGACGTGGAGAGAAAACAGGCTTCTGGTACTGGAACGTCACACATTGAAACTGAAAGAAAAGCGGCGTTACCCTGATCCATGGATGGTATCGGAGGGGTGGGGGCTGACCTCCGACGGGAAGCAACTCATGATGAGTGATGGAACGGATCGCATTCTTTTTATCGATTCCGGGAATCTCCGTCTCATAAGAACGTTACATGTGGCAGACGGAAATGTTCCCGTGCGGGAATTAAACGAACTGGAGTTTGCAGAGGGAGTTCTTTTAGCGAATATCTGGTACCGGGATAAAATAGCGGGGATAGACCCCGCTACAGGAAAGGTTCTTTTTTGGCTGGATATTTCCCCTTTACGCCTCAAACTGGCAAAGGGGGCGGATGTTGCCAATGGTATCGCCTGGGATGCACAGAGGGGCAAGCTGTATGTGACGGGTAAATACTGGGACAAAACGTTTGTCATTGCCCCGCTCCCTCATATATTCCCGGGTGAAAAGCGATAATGAACCCCCACTTCAGAATCCTCCGCTACAATGGAGATCTTCCCGTAATACCAGATCCGGCGGTTGTTTTTAATCAACGGAGGGCTCAGGTATTCCTCCAGCATTCGCCGGAAAAGTTGTTCTACGGGCAGCGACTCAGTGGGGAAGCGCAGCACGATTCCTCGCAGTTTTTTTGATAAAAACAGCATCTCCACCGAACAGAACTTCCCCTGCATAGGGGCGGAATACGTCCACAACTCAGAGGGGAGTCTTTCTTTACTTCCCCTAAAAACGCCTCGATTGCGGTTGGACATAACCAGATGCGCTTGCGCCGGGGAGATGTTCCAGCTCAGGCCAAAAAGAGTCCCCCTATTTTTAGGATCAAAAGGAGCGTTCAGCCCCTCTCCGGGAATCCATTTTTGGTATCGTTTTTGAGGGATATACGGCGTTGCGGCAATCCCCATATCTCTACCCGAACGGGCCGGAGCGTCTGGATGATTACGGATTTTTTGCGCGACACTCATATCCAGCCAGATCAAAGAGACTTGCTCCAAGTCTTTTGTCAGCTTGATTCTGTTTGACCCCGCAATCCAGGAGGGGATGTCCCCGGATTTTACACTCTCCGCCTTGCCGTACTGAGAGGTGATGAGCGTTAAGAACTGGTCATAGAGTCCGCCTTTGTTGGGATAGGTGAAAGCAGCAGCCCATAACTTTCCCTTATAGAAGGTTAGAGTCACGGTTCCCTCCTGCTCAAAAAAGTTTCCCGCGTAGGTATAGCTGACCTGTGATTCCTCGTGATTTTTGGGTCCGCTTTGGAGTTTTCCTTTGTTGCGGCGCATTCCCTCCTGTACCTGCCGAAGTGTATTCCCCCAGCGGAGGCCGATCACACCGCGTCCATTTAATGGCGGGAGTTCAATTCCCGCAAGGCATTCTTCGGTAAAAATAAAAAACAGGATTAAGACAATGAGCAACGTCTGCGGCCATGATGCGTTTCGTTTTATTTGTTTAGGCATTTTTTTCCCTCTCGCATTTTTTCCACCCTAGTTTACCAAAGATAACAGAGATTTGTTCGATAAACTGTAGAGAATGCCTAGTGGCGAGATTGTAGCTTTCTCCCATGATTTTGCCTTTGCTTCAACTATAATAGCGTGGTCAGTGTTGCGTGTCGTCAGTTAAAGTAAGTTGTTTTGCTGAATGCTCCGGGCTTTTGGGGGAGTATCGTAGTGAGAGTGATAACATTTGATAAAAAGGAGCGATTTGATGAAATCTTATATCAGCCGAAAGCGTATTTCTCTTTGTTTTTTAATGTTCTTTTCTTCTTTGCTGTTGGTTCATCCTGCACTATCCGCTGACGCAGTGTCCGAAGATAGGGGATTGACCCTTGAAAAGTGTATTGCCATTGCACTGGAAAACCACCCCGATCTTGCAGTCGGGATGGGGACGGTGGATTCCCTGTCTGCACGCATCACGCAGGCAGCGGCGAGTGGACGTACTCAAGGGAGTCTCTCTCCCTCCTATTCTTATTCCAAGGCTGACGGCGGAAGCGAACAGGGGCAGTACAGCACATCACTGACCTTAAACCAATCCGTCTACGATTGGGGTAAGCGGGACTTGAAAATAGGACAGGCAAGGCTAAACCGGGATGCATCGCTTGCGGATGTCGAGAGAGCGCGAGACTCCGTCGTTCGATCTGTGGCCGCTGCTTATTATCAATTCAATCGCAGCGAGCGTTCCGTCAAGATTGCCAAGGAGCGCTTGGTGAATTACGAAACACGCCTGAAGTGGGCGAAGGATTTTTATGCCGTTGGAAGCAAACCGAAAATAGAAGTTTCTGCCGCCGAACTCGATCTTGCCAATGCGAGGCTTTCTCTTGTTTCCGCTCTGGCGCAGGGGAGAACTTCTGTCGCGCAACTGGCCTCCTCAATGGGGGTTCCTGAGATTATTTCCGTAGATCTTTCTGATCGCCTTGCTTTTCAGAAGCATACAGTCGTCTTGGATGAGGCATTGGAGAGGGCGATGCAGAATCGTCCCGATTTGAAATCGGAGCTTCTTCGCGTTGAGGGCGTTAAACAGGCACTTGCTCTTGCCCAAAAGGGAATGACGCCGGATTTAAACGCCAGCGCAGGTTATTCACTTGCAGGGAAAACGGATCCGACGGAGAAAAAAGACTGGCGTCTCCAAATGGGGATCTCCATCCCGCTTTGGGATGGAGGGTTGACCAAAGCGCAGGCCGCACAAGCACGAGCCGATCTGGCTGTTTCAGAAGCCAAGTTTGAAGGACTCCGTCAAGGGGTGATTCTTTCTGTTCGAGAGAGCTATGTTGCCTTATCTGAGGCGCAGGAGGGTGTTGCCGTGGCTTTGGAGGCTCAGCGATACGCAAAAGAGCGATTGGATTTGGCGATGGGGCGTTTTCGTGCCGGAGTGGGCAATTCTCTTGAAGTGTCGGATGCGATTGAAAGTTTTGCCAACAGCCAAAACAGTGTGGTTCAGTCGCTGTATGATTCTAAGATCGCACAGCTTAATCTAGAGTATGCAATAGGGGGCATGGTGCAGTGAAAAGGGGCAAAATAGGGTTCATTTTTATTATTGTTCTGCTGATTGTCGGAGTTGCCGGATATTACGGACTAAACAAGACGAAAAAAGCGGATGTGGCTTTTATTACAGCGGAGGTTGTGCGAGGGGATCTAAAATCAATCATTCTTTCCACGGGTAAGGTTCGCGCGGTGAGTACGATCAATGTCGGCACGCAGATTTCTGGAACGGTTAAGGATATTTATGTGGACTACAACAGCATTGTAAAAAAGGGGCAGCTGATCGCTCTCATTGACCCGGCAACGGCGGAAACGGATGTGCAGCAAGCCCAAGCGGCGTTGCTTTCCGCCCAAGCGGATTTGATGGAGGCTGAGGCTACATGGAGCAACAAAAAACAAGACTTATCGCGGTCGCGTGAATTATTCAGCCGGGAGCTGATTGCCCGAGCCGATTTGGATGCAGGAGAAACGGCCGTGACAACGGCTAAAGCTCGAGTTGCGGCTGCGCGCGCAGTGATTGCAAGACAAAGCGCGTCTCTAAAGAAGTCGCAACTGCTGCTTGGGTATACGCGCATTTACTCGCCGGTAAACGGTGTTGTCATCTCCAGAAATGTGGATGCTGGGCAGACGGTGGCAGCAAACTTTAATACACCGACGCTCGTTGAAATTGCCGAGGATTTATCGCGCATGCAGGTAGAGGTCAATGTGGATGAGGCCGATATAGGCAAAATAAAGAAAGGGTTGAAAGTGGAATTTACTGTGGACTCGTTCCCCGATAAGGTGTTTGTCGGATCGGTGGATCAAGTGCGCATCGCCCCGAAGGAGAGCAATGACATTGTCTCTTATACGGTCGTGGTGTTGTTTCATAACCCTGAAAAATTGCTGATGCCCGGAATGACCGCCAATGTAACCTTTATTGTGCAGGAAAAGAATGACGTTTTGAAACTTCCCAACGCAGCCTTCCGTTTCCGTCCTATTGAGACTAAAAAGAAGGCGGCCGCAGGGGGGGGGATGGGTGGGATGCAACCATCGTCACCTTCCACTGGAGGGAAGGATTCGCCTGTTGCCGCAAAGAAGCCGGTCGTTTATGCATTAACGGATGGAAATCCCCAAAAAATAGAGGTTGAGCGCGGAATTTCCGATGGATCGGACAGTGAAATACTATCCGGAGTGAGCGAGGGGCAGAAGATTATTGTGGGGATAGAAGCCCCTCAAGATAAGTAATACGCATGCACCGGGAGGTTTTTGTATGTCCTTGATTGAACTGCGAGATATCCGCAAAAGTTATTGGATGGGGAAGAGCCAGCTTGAGGTTTTGCATGGCGTTTCCATTTCTGTGGAACGAGGGGAATTTATAGCCATGATGGGTCCTTCCGGGTCGGGGAAATCCACGACCATGAATATATTGGGCTGTTTGGATGTACCGACATCAGGGGAGTATTTCTTGGATGGCAAGAATGTTGCGGATTTAAGCGGAGACCAGCTTGCAGCCATTCGCAACCAAATGATCGGCTTTGTTTTTCAGGGGTTTAATCTGCTCCAGCGCTCGTCAGCACTTGTAAACGTAGAGTTGCCGATGCTGTATGCGGGTATTCCCAGAAAGGAAAGACTGCAACGGGCAAAAGAATCGCTTGAGCGGATGGGGCTCGGAGATAGGATGCATCACGACCCGAGTCAGCTCTCAGGCGGGCAGCAGCAGCGAGTGGCCATTGCACGTGGGATTGTGAATCGAGCCCCTATTTTGATGGCGGATGAACCGACGGGGAATTTAGATAGTAAAACCAGTGACGAAATTATGCTTTTGTTTCAGGAGTTGAACCGAGAAGAGGGGATTACCATTGTATTGGTAACCCACGAAGCGGATGTCGCTGCTTACGCAAAGCGCATTTTGCACTTCAAGGACGGATTGATTGTAAACGATGAACAGAACACGCACAGGAGGGGTGCCGCATGATTTCCTTTGTCGAGGTATTCGGCGTTGCACTTAAATCACTGCGGATCAACAAAACCCGGTCTCTGTTAACGGCGCTTGGGATTATCATTGGCGTTGCTGCCGTTATCGCGGCTTTCGCAGTGGGTGCCGGAGCCAATAAAAGCATAGAAAAACAAATATCATCTCTTGGCAGTAACTTTATGGTTGTTTTTACCGATTTCGGCGCTTCCTCCGGAGGCGGGCCGGTTCGTTATCTAACGGATAAAGATGCGGTTGCTATTGAAAGCGAAGTAAGCGGTGTAGCCGCTGTGGCGCCAATAATCAATACATCCGCACAGGTTGTCTACGGTAATTTGAACTGGAATACATCTGTGACGGGAAGTACTGGAGGGTTCAGTGCTGTGCGCGATTGGGGGATTGCGCAGGGTCGAGGGCTTTTGCCTTCAGATGTCCAGGATGCGGAAAAAATAGCGGTTATTGGGCAAACGGTAGCGGATAAACTTTTTGAAAAAGAAGATCCGATCGGAAAGGTGATTCGTATCAAGCGGATGCCGTTTACTGTGGTGGGCGTTCTTGAAGCAAAAGGCCAATCTTTTAATGGATCGGATCAGGATGATGTGGTCCTTGTGCCGCTCACAACGGCGCAGCGTAGTTTGGTCCGTTATGCGAACTCCCCCGGGCGGTTGAGTTATATTATGGTAAAGGGTATCTCTTTGGCTGCCTTAAACTATGTTGAAGTGCAGATAGGGGATCTTCTAAAGGAAAGGCATCGCATTAAAGAGGGGCAGCCCAACGATTTTGGTATAAGAAATATTAGCCAGGTTCTTGAGGCGCGCCGCCAGACCACAAAAATCATGTCGCTCCTATTGGGGGCTATTGCTGTGATATCGCTCGTGGTCGGCGGAATCGGGATTATGAATATCATGCTTGTATCCGTCACGGAGAGAACGCGGGAGATCGGCATACGCATGGCGATTGGTGCCAAGGCACGGGATATTCGACTGCAATTCCTGATTGAAGCGGTCGTTCTGTCCTTAATCGGTGGGATTATCGGTATATTGGTCGGTGTCGCTGCCGGTTATGGATTGGGAAGCGTGACTCAGGCCCCGCCCGTTTTTTCCGTTGCTTCTATTGTCGTTGCATTTGTTTTTTCGGCCCTTGTCGGCGTCATTTTCGGTTTTTACCCCGCCTGGAAGGCCTCCTTACTGAACCCGATCGATGCTCTTAAATATGAATAAAAAGGGATCAATCACCCGTACTTGTTGTTACAATTGAGTTAAGATCTGACTCTGGCCGTTATTGATGAAAAAGGCGCGTAATGTATTGCACAGCAATGTATTACGCGCCTTTTTTTGTGCGGTTTAGGTTTATTTCGAATCGTTGCTGTCGGTCATGGATTGGGAAGCGTGATTCATATCCCGCCCGGAAGACATCCTTACTTAACCCGATCAATGCTCTTAAATATGAATAAAAAATCCCCAATCACCTGTACTTATCATGAAAATAGAGTTAAAATGTTCTCTATGATTTTGTCTTGGTGATGCACTATCTGTGCAGGACGAACGGGATTAAGTTTTGAAGTTTCATTTGTTGTTTTTCTATTAAGTATAAGTGCGTAATTATTTCATGGGGGCTTGTTAAATCGGCAATAATTTGTTAATTTATAAGTGTGTTCCGTTCTGGAATACAAAGAGGGTAAACAGAAACAGCTTTAAGTAAATAATCAATGAACGAGGAGTTGGTGGAGTCAAGGCATTCATGCCTTTTGGTGCAGTCGTGCGGTGTTCCGTGAACAGCTGGAGTTGCTGAGTTGCAAATGTAGCGAGAGACGTAGCGTGTAATGAAAGTTGAAATGATTTTCTAGTCTGGGAGGAATATGGAATGCAAGGAGAAAGCAAGTTATTGGATGAAATTGGTCGTCAGATACTGAGAGCACTGCAAGAAAACGCTCGAATTTCCTTTAGCGAATTGGGGCGCAGAGTTGGGTTGTCCTCTCCTGCCGTTGCGGAAAGAGTGCATCGGATGGAAGAATCGGGGATTCTTAAGGGATATACGGCCATTGTAAATCAGGAAAAAATTGGTTTCCCCATCACTGCGTTTATTCGCGTTGCTGCCAGTGCCGGGAGACTTCAGGAAGCAGATGACATGGCAAGGACCATTGCAGAGGTTCTGGAGGGACACCACCTTACGGGGACTGACGGTTTCATTCTTAAAGTTGCTGTCTCCTCCGTTGGGCATTTGGAGGAGATTATCAATCAGATGGGACATTACGGACAGACAACAACATCCATTGTGTTGTCCTCTCCTGTTACCCACCGTGTGCTGGATCCTTACGCTCCAAATAACGCGAACTGACTCAATCTTCAGGTCATGGTAAAATAAAGCAGTTCCCAGACGGCGGGGATCCCCGCCGTCTGTTATTTAGGCAGAGACAGGAAGATGTTCGGAGGTATGACGATGGATCAAGGCGATAATCAGAATCAGGCGAACCTTTTTAATAAGATCATTCCGCTTCCTCTAGAGGAAGAAATCAAGCACAGCTATTTGGACTATGCCATGAGCGTTATTGTGGGCAGAGCTTTGCCCGATGCGAGGGATGGTTTAAAGCCGGTGCAAAGGCGTATTTTATATGCCATGTTGGAGCTGGGGCTCCGCCACAACCAGCCTTTTAAAAAATCGGCTCGTATCGTCGGAGAAACGATGGGTAAGTACCACCCCCATGGCGATGCGGCTATTTACGATACCATGGCTCGTATGGCGCAGGACTTCAGTATGCGTTACCGTCTTGTGGATGGGCAGGGGAACTTTGGTTCTATGGACGGCGATCCCCCCGCTGCGATGCGTTACACAGAGGCCAGACTGAAATCTGTCGGCGAAGAGATGTTGATTGATATTGATGAGGAAACGGTCAATTGGGGGCCGAATTTCGACGAGTCGCTGCAAGAACCGCTGCTATTACCCTCCAGGCTTCCCAATCTTCTGGTAAACGGAAGCTCCGGAATTGCCGTTGGTATGGCAACCAATATTCCGCCGCATAATTTGGGCGAAATTGTAGACGCCTGTTGTGTTTGTCTGGAAAACCCGCAAACAGACCTTGGGGAGCTACTCTCCCTTGTGCCGGGGCCTGATTTCCCGACGGGAGGGGTTATTCTCGGGCGGGACGGCATCGTGGATGCTTACCGCACGGGCAGGGGAAAGATTACTCTGCGTGGGCGAACGGAGATTGAGGATGGCAAGCGCGGGAAAAAAGCCATTGTGATCACAGAAATACCCTATATGGTGAATAAAACCTCTTTAGTAGAAAATATAGCCAAGGGCGTTCACACCGGACTGCTTGACGGCATTACAGATATGCGAGACGAGTCGGACCGCGATGGAATGAGGATTGTATTAGAGTTGCACCGCGATTCTGATCCAAACCTTGTGTTGCGGCAGCTGTTTATCAGAACACAACTTCAAAGCACCTTTGGTGTCATCAACCTTGCTCTGGTGGATGGACGTCCCAGAGAAATGGGATTGAAGGAACTCATTGAAATCTTTCTGCAGCATCGCCGCACGGTGGTGCGCCGCCGCACGGAGTATCGCCTTCGTAAGGCAGAAGAGCGCGCTCATATCGTTGAAGGACTTGTGCGAGCTCTGGATCTTATCGATGAAGTGGTGCGGATTATTCGGACGGCTAAGGATGTATCCACGGCCCGCAGAGAGTTGGTTGAACGGCTTGAGTTCTCTGAAGTTCAGGCACAGGCGATCTTGGATATGCGTCTTGCCCGGCTCACCGGTTTGGAAAGACGCAAGCTGGAAGAGGAACTGGCCCAACTTTTGGCGGATATTGAGCGCTATCGGATGATTCTCGGCAGCACCGCTGTTTTGGATGCACTTATTAAGGATGAATTGGTCGAGATTAAGAGGGCTTTTGCCGATAAAAGACGCACGGAGATACAGGAATCAACGGCGGATGTTCTGGCTGAGGATCTGATTCCCGAATCTGAGATTGTCGTTGTGCTGAGCCGAGACGGCTACATTCGGCGTATGCCCCTGCAGGATTATCACCTGCAATCCCGAGGCGGAAAGGGTGTCAAGGGCGCTACTCCCAAGGCTGAGGATGAAATCGCCCTGATGCGCGTCACGACGACGCATCGGACGCTTTATCTCTTCACCAGCAAGGGGCGTGTCTTCGGCATTCGCGGACACGTTTTGCCGGAGCCTAAAACGGGCAAGGGGAAGTTAATGAATAGCTTTATCTCTCTGGAACCGGGGGAGCAGGTCGTTGCTGTTCGCGACAATCACTTTGACGGGGGGAAATTTGTTCTCTTCGTGACGCGGCAGGGTGTTGCCAAGAGAATGCCGATTCAAGAGCTCGATTCCTTGACGCGTGCGGGGCGGCGCATTTTAACATTGGTTGACGATGATATCATTGCGCGCATCCGGATCACGTATGGAGAGGACGAATTATTGATCACCACCGCGAAGGGGCAGATACTGCGCGTTGCGGAGACGGAATTCCGCCCGCTGGGTCGTTCGGCTCAGGGTGTGCGCGGCATTCGCTTGGAAGAAGGAGACTTTGTGGTTGGGTGCGATGCGGCACTGGATGGCCAGCAATTGCTGCTGGTTAGCGAAAAGGGCATCGGCAAACGCTCCCCCTATGACGAGTTCACCGTCCATCATCGCGGCGGTATCGGCGTTCGCGCCATGAAACTCGGAGAGCGCACAGGGCTTCTTGTGGGCGCATGGGGTGTTGGCGATGGGGATGAGATGATTGTCATTACGGGGCGCGGAAGAGTGGTTCGTCTTCAAGCTTCCGAAATTTCAAGCCTAAGCCGCACCGCAACGGGCTACACGGTTGTAAAACTTGATGAAAATGATGTCGTCGCCGATGTCAGCATCGTTCGATCCGGCGAAAAACCGGAGGAAGAATAGGTATGAAGCTGGCCAAGGAGGGGTACGTCCCTCTGGCTTCCTTGTTGTTCATGATAGCGGGCGCGTGGTTAATCGCGCGCCCCTTGGCCGTTATTTTATTGTTCCCTCTTGCCATGGTCGTCTGGTTTTACCGCGACCCGGAGCGCGTTCCTCCCCTTGATTCCGGTTGCTGGGTTAGCCCTGCAGATGGGAAAGTGGTCGAGATCGAAGAGGCGGACGATCCTTATGCGGGTAAAAGTGTAAAGATAGGTATTTTCATGAATGGTTTTGACGTGCATGTCAATCGTTTCCCGGCGTCCGGAACGGCGGAGGGATTCCTCTATGTTCCCGGAAAGAAATGGTTTGCCATAGCACCCAAGGCCTCTCTTGAAAACGAGCGTCTTTATACGCATGTGATGACGGAGCAGGGGAAAACAACCCTTGTGCAAATTGCCGGTATTTTAGCCCGCCGCATTTCCTGCCATATTCGTAAGGGAGATACCCTTGCGCGAGGGGATCGTTATGGTATGATAAAATTAGGATCAAAGGTAGACGTTTATCTGCCTCTTTCTGTGCGCCCCTCTGTCCATTTAGGTCAGAGAGTTAAAGCGGGCGAGTCTGTGATAGGAGTGGTTGAGAAATGAAGTTACGGCGACGTAAAGTTAAGGAAATTCCGTTTCGGAAGATAATCCCCAATATGATCACCAGTGGGAGCGTGCTTTGCGGCATGCTGTCCATGATTTTGATCTACCATGGGCAGTTTGTACCGGCAGCTTGGCTTTTGATAGCCGCTGTCTTTTTTGATTTTATGGATGGTAAAGTTGCCCGAAGCCTTGGGGGAAGCAGTGCCTTTGGGGTGGAGCTCGATAGCTTAGCGGATGCCCTCAGCTTTGGTGCTGTTCCTGCCTTTTTAACCTACGCCGTTTATATCGATAAGGCTCTTGGCGTTTGGGGCGGATTGGCAGTCGCGTTTTTTACCCTATGCGGTGTCTTGCGGTTGGCGCGGTTTAATGTCACGCATGTGGTCGGTCCTTTTCAGGGGCTTCCCATTCCTGCCGCGGGGTTGGGGCTGGCATCCATTGTCATCGCACAGATCCCCCTCTCTCCTTATGTTGCTGCGGCCATCATGATTGTTTTCGGATCCCTCATGATATCCTCCGTTCCTTATGGAAATTTAAAAAAATTGCGCAAGGGGAATGTCAACTGTTTTCGCAAACGCCTTTTGATGCTTTTTGTTTTTGTCGTCGTGGTCGCTCTTCGGGAGCGTTCGCTTCTTGCTCTGTTGGGGCTGTATGTGCTGACGGGGCCTGCTCGGATTAATTGGAGTGGTTGGCTTGCCATTGACCC
>JAGPAO010000131.1 GCA_018063805.1 Synergistaceae bacterium
CTCCAACACCTTGAGATAGCCAATGTTTGTTTCTGCTGTGGTCAATCGCTCTTTCATCTCTTTTATATTTTCCGTCAGACGCGTTCGCTCTTCTAAAATTTCAGGCATCGCGCCAACGATCACTTCCGTTTTGGTGCCCATTTCGCCGCCGAGGATTTCGCACGAGACCCCTACTGTCGCTTGAACCTTTCCCCCTACAATCTGCCCTTTTTTGTTACCCAGCAAAATGATTTCTTCTCGTGCCCCTACATCGCTGTGCAAAATGGCCTCTGACACACGAATCGTGCCTCCTGAGCGGACATAAGCCTGATCAATGTAGCCGCAGGTAAAATCGCCTTTTGCCTCTATCCTGGCCTTGTTCGCGCCTCGCACACCAATTCGGATGGAGATGTCGGAGCTGCTTTTTAAAATCGCCCCCTCAACAACCCCTTCGATGGAAAGGATGCCTCCGGATACGACTTCAAACCCCTCGCGCACGCTTCCCCTAACGGTAACAGGTCCGACGAAATCAATATTCCCAATGCCGTAATCCACATCTCCCTTGACCTCGAAATGCGGTTCTACACTGAGTTTTCCATCTTTTATTAATAAATGACCATCCATATCGGCAATTAAATGCAGTCCGTCCTCACTGACAACTGTTCCTTTCCCTCCCGGCAAATTTTTATCCTTGCCGATATAAGCGGGGATTTTTTTAGCCATCAAGCTCGTTCCTTCAGCACCTGCCTGCACCGGAATTTTTTCGGCAATTTCCTGCCCTTTGAGGACGTTTATCACCGTTCCCAATTCCTTCATATCCACGTTGTCGTGCCCGCGATCCTTTGGACCCAAAACGTCAACGTTTATTTTATATTGAATTTGGGCGTCTTTTCCGTTCACAGGGGGAATTCCCTTGGCAACGACAACCCATTCTTTGCTAATCATTTCGGCGCATATTTTTTTCAAAAGAGCATCATCGATACCGAAGACAACACCTTTTTCTTGAAGGGCACCCCGTAATTTTTCAGGAGCAGGCCACGGTTCTCCGATCGGAGGTACGACCCAAAGTTCGCAGGCGAGAGCGTTATCCGCAACCCGAACGCGAAATTGAGCCTCTCGGGTGATTTCTTGCTGCGGTTCCCCAATACGGACGGGCTCGCCCAAACGCTCATCAAGCGCCTGATTGATGATATCTCCGTTGTAGTCCAATAGCCCTCGCTCTCGAAGCTGCGCAGAAACGTCCGAAAGAGAGGCATTACAGTCGGGAAAAACCGTTAAGAATAGGCCGTCCGTTTGAAGAACGATTTCAAAATTTTCACTCACAAACTTGTTCCTCCTTATTTAACGCTCTTCTCTCTGCAGCAAAACTTCATAGCGATTGGTTTTTTAATAGTGCTTTCAGAAGCGACAGTCCTCTTCCATGAAGTTGTGAGACCCTGGATTCCGTCACCCCCAGTATTTTGCCGATTTCTTTTAGCGTCAGCCCTTCGTAATAATACAGAGTCAGCAATAAGCGCTCTCTCTCCGGCAATGATTCCAGCGAGCGAACGACATGCGCCCGATTCTCCTCCTGTTCAATCATCTCAAGCGCACAGGGAGCATCATCTTCAATGAGCTCTTCCCGCTGAACTTCTCCCTCTTCAAAAGAAAGAACTTCATCGAGTGAAACAACGTAGGAACGGCTCGCTATCTCTAAGAGCTCCCGATAGCTCTTCTCGTCCATACCCAAAAGATCCATCAGCGTTTCATCATCCGAACGTCCGTTCGTCCGCGCCACCTCGTCCAGCACTCGATCCAGCTTTTGAAGTTTTTCACGGCCGCTTCTGGAGATCCAATCGTATCGGCGAAGTTCATCTAAAATAGCGCCTCGAATACGAGGAACAGCAAAGGTTTGAAAGCAGAAACCGCGGCTGGGCTCAAATCGGTCGATAGCGTCCAACAACCCCAAGGATCCAAAGCTGAGCAGATCTTCAAAGTCTAATCCGGGAGGAGAGGAAACAGCCATTCTTCCCGCCACATACCGCACAAGCGGCAAATAGCGTTTCACAATTTCACCCTTAAGGTGCGGGTCCGGGGAGTTGCAATAGGCCTCCCAGAGTTTGTTGTTCTCCTGTTCCACACACCCACCCCCTGCCACACATTTTCTGTTTTATAACTCTTTGACTCCCGCTCCCAGCGTTTTAACGGTTAATTTCAGTGTTTCCGTGCTGAACTCAATACTGCGCCCTTTGTTCCCGCCCGTGTCGGAGGCAAGAATTTTTATCCCAAGGGTGTTCAATAGCGCTGTTGTCACGTCCGTATTCTTACTGCCCACGGCAAAGAGGGAGTTTTCTTTCCCCGGCATACTGAACATTTGAGCACCGCCGGCCATCTTCGCTTTAAGCTGGTTTTTATTGATTCCCAGCTTGTTCAGCTGCTCCAACAAAAAAGGAATGGCTGTATCTGCAAATTTGCCCTCTTTCGGAAGGGATTTTGCACCGTGGCTATCCGGGAGCATGATATGCACTAACCCCGCCGTCCTCGACGCAGGGTCAAAGAGAACCAAGCCAATACACGAACCAAGGCCAAGCGTCACAAGGTTCGCCGGATGCTTTGAGACAACACAATCCGCCATGCCCACGTGAAAAACTTGCACCATCCTAAAGCACCCCCAAACGCTTGAGTAAAATCTCAAGAGCTCCGGGATCGGGAACCATTATCACCGTTCCTCCAAGATCCTCTTCAAGATCCTTGATATGGAGGCTTGTTTTCACCAACATGGCGGAATCCCCCATAACGCCAAACATCGATGCAACGATATTCATCAAGGACCCTAACATATCGTGCGCCACAGAAGGCGTTGAGGTTGGAAGAACCCACCCCGTCAGTTGAGCCAGTGCATTCAGAAAAGCACTGAGTATGATGTTTCCCTGTTCTGCAAGCGCACTGTCTCGGATCTGCGTTCGCAGTTCTTCATCCATACCGCTTAAATCCATTGGAATAATAAGATCAGCCAACAACGTCGCTTTTTCTTCTCCAATAATGAACATCAGCGTGCAGCCAAATTCTTCCTCCGTTCGAACGAGTACGGCACAAACCGGTGTTTCCGGTGAGCCGTAATGGTCCGCTACATCGTAAATAGGCACCAGCTCCGCAACCGGCACATCCATATCCACCATGCGCCCTATCAACTTAGACAATGCCGTTGCGGCATTTCCCGTCCCTATATTCCCTATTTCACGGATTGTATCCATGTGAAGATGAGTAAATTCTCTATTTTCTTCCATTGTGGATCTGCGAACCTCCTCTCATTTTCTCTATCAAAGCGATGATGCATCCAAGATTAATGCAACGTTACCATCTCCCAGTATCGTCGCCCCTGCAATCCCCTTGACCTTGAGGAGTAATTTCCCAAGTGGTTTGATCACAATTTCCTGTTGCCCCACAAAAGCATCCACTCTAAACCCTACGCGAACACGATCTCGCCCGACACGAACAACGACAACCGGATTCTCTTCGCTTGTATCCTCTTCTTGAGGCGTTCCCAGTATACCCGCCAGATCCGCTAAGGGCAAAATCTCTCCGCGAACCGTCGTAACGGGGGTTCCGTGCACGTACCGGATATCCTTTTTGTGCACCAGCAACGTTTCCTCCACGTTCTCCAACGAAACAGCGTAGGTTTCATCTCCGACTCGAATGAGAAGTGCCAGGACGATGGCCAGGGTAAGCGGTAGGCGGATCACAACGCGCGATCCCTCGTTAACCTTAGAGTGAATCGTAAATTGCCCTCCCAATGCCTCAACCTTTGCTTTAACGGCATCCGTCCCTACACCGCGTCCGGAAAGATCCGTTATTTTTTCCGCCATACTGAAGCCGGGCAAAAGAACCAGCCGGATCGCCTCTTCGTTGGACATCGTCGCCATCTGCTCTTGCGTGATAACGCCCCGCTCCAAAGCTTTTTGCTTGATTTTTTCGGGATCCATGCCCTTCCCGTCATCGCGCACTTCGATAATGACCCCGTTGCCCTCTTGGTAAGCCGCTACAGTAATCGTCCCCTGTCTCGGTTTTCCCAATGCCTCTCGGGCTTCCGGTGATTCAATACCGTGATCCAAAGAGTTGCGGAGCAAGTGAACCATAGGATCGCCGATTTCATCGATAACGTTCCGATCGAGCTCCGTCTCCGCTCCTTCGACAAGCAGTTGGATTTCCTTGCCCATTTGACGCGAAAGATCGCGCACCAGACGCGGCAAGCGATCAAAGACCATGGACACAGGAACCATTCGTAATTTAGTGACTAATTCTTGAATATCACCGGAAATACGTCCCAACTGCGAGAGCGGTTCTTCAAAGGCCCGTAGTTGTGTCTCTTGCACCAGTCTCTCAATACGAGCTCTGCCGATCACCAGCTCTCCGACCAAGTTCATCAATTTATCGAGGCGTCCAATATCCACACGGACGGTCCTACTTGCCTTGTTGGCCTTGTTTCCGGTCTGTCCGCCCTCGGTCGGTTGGGCGGCGGCAGGGGTTGCACCCGATGCCGCAGGAGCGGCAATAGCAACCGGCGTAACCGTCCCTGTCGCACTATCGGAGTTATCGTCCTCTGCGAGCTCTTTCCCAAAAGATCCTGCATCATTGACAACAACAACATGCACTTCAGCGTCACGCACCTCACTGACCTGAGATGCAGCGTCCAAAAGAGCAGCCTCCGTTTCATGAGAAGCAACATACAGCCAAAACTCGCCGCCAAAACTTTCCTTCTCAATTTCATCAACGGTTGGATTGGCTTTTAGAATATCCCCCATCTCGCCTATTGCCGAGACAACCATATAAGCTCTAGCCGACTTAAGCATACACTTGGGATCGATCACCACATGGAGCTCGTGGACATGCATTCCCTGGCTTTCAGCCTTTGTCACCCAGTCTTTTTCCTGCAATGTCAAAACGTCTTTCTCAAGCAATTCATCCTCAGAGCCTCCGGGGGATGACACCGATGCATCGCCGCTCTGGGTTATGACAGACGGATCTTTGCGCTCATGAAGCACTTTAATCAAGGCTGCAGACTCTACCCCCGCATCGCTCCCCCCTGCACGAATCAAGTCAACCATGTTCGTCAAGGTGTCCAGACATTGGAATAGGATATCGACATCGTCTGAATCGAGTTGCCGCTCGCCGCTGCGGATGATTCCCAAAAGATCTTCCATCGCATGGGTCATAGCCGCCATCGCTTGAAAACCCATGGTAGCGGACATGCCCTTAAATGTATGCGCTACTCGGAAAATTTCATTGATAATACCCATGTCATTTTGATTCTGCTCTGCGGAGAGTAGCAGTTCATTCAAATGAGCAAGGTTATCCCCGGCTTCATCAAGAAACGCCCCCAAGTACTGATTCATGTCCATATTAGCCACTCTTATCGACCTCCGGTCTCTCTATTTATGGCAATCCAGTTGCTACAGAACAGAGTTGACAGAAACCA
>JAGPAO010000132.1 GCA_018063805.1 Synergistaceae bacterium
CCAGATAAAAAAAGATCTTGAATAAAAGAGACCGTTATCGGACGCTGAAATAAACAAAACCTCCGCCCAAAGTGGTGGTTTCATGCCATAGAGCAAGATCAATCGTCTTGATTATCCCCTCGTCAAGAAAATGAATGATCACGCTTTCTTTTAATTCTTCATACTCCATGGAGATTACTGTGACCCAGTGCCATCGATCCAGATTTTCTTCACAGCCGTTGCATAAATTGAGAAAAGCTACGGGGATATCCTTCAAAAGCGCTGTTTCTAAAAAAAGGACGATCTCGGAGATTACCGGCCGAGCCGACTTATCCTCCGGAATATCACAGGAGTAAAATTCCAGCGTGAGTCCCTTTGATTGCACATAAGACCGCAACGATTCGCAAAACATCTCTGTCGTATGAATACCCCTCTCCTTTGGGGTTACGTATTCCCAAACTTCCTCCATAAATTCTGCACACCTGCTTTGGCAGCAAAGTTCGTTGCCGTTTGCATTACGATAACGCTTGAGATAAAGCATAATGCTGGAGGCAACAGAAGGACCGCACCCCGATGAGCGCTGACGTTCTGTGCCAAACCAACGCTGATCACAGCCGTAAGAGGTCGCGCCTGTCCCTTTGTCGAGCACTTTAAGCGCATCAAGATTTGATATGGATATCACTTTCATCTGGTTTTTCGCACCCGCTTTAAGAAAATCAAGTCTTTCAACAACAGGACCCCTTACCGCAAGCACACTCAGATCCCCTTGGATTGCCCTGCGTCTTTTCCAACCCCAGTACCTTCAATGCGGCTTCGCGAATGGCTTTTGCCGGTATTTCATCGTACTGTTTTTTTTCGTAAACAATCGTCCGGCAACAGACCTCCGAATCCACTAACTGGCTGCAAGAATCGCAGCTATTTTCAAACACTTCAATATCGAGTATTTCTTCAATCGGAATACCGTTCACAAAGAGTGCGTTGGATTCGGAAATTTGGGTTGGATCAAGCTTCGTCTCCACAAGTTCGACCACAACGCCTTGGGGAGCTAAGAAATCGTTTAAATAGGCAATCTCGCCGAGCAGATTCATCTCCGTCTCACCGCATCGATCGCAAGTATTTCCCCTTACATCAAGATGTTTCCATTCAATCACGAGTGCTTTCATTCGAATCATCCCCCCTGCCCGCAGTGTGTTTTCGTCTTGCAGAACTAAACGATACTATATCACAGGAAAAAACGGAATAAAAATAAGAGAGGCAAAATAGATTGGACGCACGAAGATGGTACTATTATTGATATTCGCAGTGAGCACATACGATGAGGAGGGGTTATATTGGTTCATGAAAAAGTATCCGTTGCGGACATTCTTTTCGTCTGCGGGCATAATGCGGGGCGCAGCCAAATGGCGGAGGCCTTTGCGCGGGCGTTTTTCGATCCAACAATAAAGATAGCTTCCGCCGGAACCCACCCCGCAGGGGAGATCAATCCAATGGTGGTTGAAGCGATGCAAGAGGCAGGGATCAGCATGGAAAGGCAACACCCTAAACTTCTAACACCAGCTATGTGGAAAGATGATACGCGCGTTATCGGCATGGGGTGAAACGTCCAGCTGCCGCCTGAGGTTCAGGCTGAAAATTGGCAAATAGAGGATCCCCACGGCCAAACGCTTGAAACGATCCGAAAAATCAGAGATTCTATAAAAGAGCGCGTGCAGCAATTGCTTTTAGAGTATCGATAAACGATCGTTTCCCATTGTGCGCATATCAAGCAGGCATGCAAACTATTTCCATGCCTGCTCAACTCTTTGACTCGGCACCAAGCTCCTGATTAAGAGCGACAATATTTGATTTTTCCTCTTGAGAAAGAGCTTTATCCATCCCCACGGCGATCAGTAAAATCCCCGCAATACTGCAGGCCAAACGAATGAGCATAAAACGCAATCCCAGACTTGAGGCTTCAAACGTCAAAAGGGGAATCTTCGTTGTCGACCACGCGCCGACGAAGATAAATACATTCCTGAAACAGCTCCCCTTACGGATCATCATGCCGGCAATGGGAAAGGCCGCATATAGCGGCCCCGCCGCTGCAGACCCCAATAAAAAAGCAATAAGAATCCCGCGAACCCCTGAGCCTTCTCCCATATACTTAATCATCACTTCTCTCTCCACCCATACATCCAATAGCCCTAAGAGAATGAAGACGGGGGGGATGATCGCCAGCATTTCCTTCGTGTTTGTCCATGTGTTTTCAAGAGAGCGATACCCTATATTGGTATTCACCAAAAGCAACAAGAGATTAACCGCCAAAACGGCAAGAAACGCTTGATATCGGTTCACCCAATAGAACACGTTACTCATCGCATCAAGCCTCCCACTACCGCCGCAACGATTAAAGAAAAAACAAAGGCCATTGCGTTGCGCATCCACGCCGCCCGATTGCCAAAGTACGATATCTCCAGAGGAATGGTGACCACTCCGACCATCATCAGAGTGGAGACAAAAGCGGCTACCTGCATGTACCCTGCTCCGCTATGAAGCAAAGCGGCGACAAGGGGAAAGGCGACGAAACCGGGGATAAGAGTAACAGCTCCGATAACGGCCGCTACGATGACGCCAATCCAACCGGATTCCTTGCCGATCAGCTGTGTGATTTGCTGCGGCGATACGATGGACAGCATCATCCCAATGATGAAAATAATCGCCAAGAATTGCGGCAAAATGCCCTCAAAAGATTTCCACGCTTTCACTAACGCCATTTGCGTTTTACGGCGATTCTTAAAAAAAGACAGTACCAAACCAAGTGCAGCTAAGATATAAAGAAACAAGCCATTCATCCCCTCTGCTCTATGTTGTAAAAGATAGAAAGCACATCCATTCTAGCATGTGCCTGCTTCCGCTCTCGACTCCAAGCATATTGACTACCGTTTACAAATGGGTAAAGTATATTGATCAAGCCTTAGAAGAGGGGGATTGCAATGAAAGATTGGGAAAAAGCACCGATGGATGAAGTGGTTTGTTATTGCAGCAACGTGACAAAAGCGGGTATTATCAATGCCATCGCGAAGGGAGCGAAGACCATCAAGCAAGTGGCAGAAAAGACACAAGCCGGAATAGGTGCAGAATGCGCTGTAAAGAACCCGTCCGGAATGTGCTGCCATCAAGATATTCAAAACCTTTTGGATCTCTATGTTGAAGCCGTCCAAAAAATGCAGTGCGGCTGAGGCAGCTGCTAAAAAGAGTCGTGAACTCTTAAAAAGAGAAAAGAATGTTACTTATTTGACAGAGCTTAGGGAGGAAGAAAAAAATGGCAACAAACTGGTACCCCATAATCAATCGCACAACCTGCTCAGAGTGCGGTGCTTGTGTGAAACAATGCTCCCACGGCGTTTTCGACAAATCAAAAGCACCCTCACCCCAAACCGTTTTTACGGATGGGTGCGTTGACGGATGCCACGGGTGCGGCAATTTATGTCCCACGGGTTCCATTACGTATGTGGGCGAAAATACGGCATGGAAACCGTTAGGAGCTTTAAACACAAAGAACATCTGCGACTGCTAGTCAAATACCGTTTTAAAAGCAGTCCTTTTGCGGAGGCAAAACAAAAATGAAAGAAAAGAAGAAAGCGGATAAGTTGTTGCAATTAGCGGTTCCCGTTCTGATTGTCATGGTGCTCTTCGGCATTTGGAGTGCCAAGAATAAAGGAGAGGAACCAGCGGTCGCTTCAAATCAAGATGCAACCGCAAGCGTTTCTGCGACCCACCCCGATTTTGTTTTAAACGCAATTTCTCTTGATTTGGAGCAACTAAAATCCCATGGACTGCCGATGATGATTGATTTTGGAGCGGATAGCTGTATCCCCTGCAAGGAGATGGCACCCGTTTTGAAGGAACTCAACGCCGCCTACCAGGGAAAGGTGATTATCAAATTTGTCGACGTTTGGAAGGACAAGAGCCTCGCCAAAGGGTTCCCTCTTGAGGTCATCCCAACTCAATTTTTCTTTACGGCAGAGGGCAAACCTTTCGTACCCAAAGATCCCGACGGCATGAGACTGTTGATGTATTCTTTAAATGACACCAAAGAGCACGCCTACACCGCCCACCAAGGAGGCATGACAAAGGAGCAGATCCTTGCCGTATTCCACGAGATGGGCGTCCGGTAATGCTGAATCAATGGCTCGAAAACTTCTCCATTCTGATAGAACAGAGCATTTGGATTGCCCCTTTGATTGCCCTGCTTGCCGGCATCCTCACATCTATTACCCCTTGTGCCTTATCAAGCGTGCCCCTTGTGATTGGTTATGTGGGCGGCACAGGGGGCAATGATATCAAACGCGCCTTTCGGTTATCGTTGGTTTTTTCCTTAGGTATGGCAATTACCTTTACGCTGCTCGGGGTAACCGCCTCTCTATTGGGTAAATTGGTGGGGACATCAAGCCCTTTTTGGTTCCTCGGGCTGGGGGTGTTGATGCTTCTCATGGCACTTCAGACGTTCGAAATTTACGAATTTATTCCTGCCACGTACCTTATCTCAAAAAATAATAAAAAAGGCTATTGCGGTGCTTTTCTAGCCGGTATCTTAGGTGGCGTCTTCTCTTCTCCCTGCGCAACGCCCGTTTTAATCGTTCTGCTTGGCATGGTTGCCAGAAGCGGAAGTATAGCATGGGGAACGCTCCTTTTACTGCTCTATTCTATCGGCCATAGTGTCCTGGTGATTATTGCAGGAACCTCTATGGGCTTCGTAAAAAAGATCACAGCAGATCAACGATACGGTTTTTTTAGCCTCTCATTGAAATACACAGTGGGGAGCATCCTGTTGCTGCTGGCTTTCTATATGTTCTATTTAGGTTTTTAACCCGCTACCCTTCAAAAGCTTTTTTCAGCTCTTCGTGGTTCCGTCTAAACCACTTAAGGACTTCGGGATGAAAGTGATCCGGGCACGTTCTGCCGTCACCCTCAAGAATAATCCGGACGACTTCTTCATGTGTAAAACCATCCTTATAAGAACGCGGGGAGCGAAGAGCATCGTAAATATCCGCCATAGCCACTATCGCTCCCTCTATTGGGATTTCATGCCCTTTTAGACCGTTAGGGTAGCCGGAACCGTCCCATTTTTCATGATGTGTCAGGCAAATATTGCGAGCGGGCACAAGCCAACTCGCGTCCCCGACAATTTCGGCACTCCACGTTGTATGATTCTTTACGATCTCATATTCTTCACCGGTAAGGGGGCCTTCTTTCATCAGGATCTCCAGCGGCACCTTAATCTTACCCATATCGTGAAGACGCGCAAAAATAATCAGATCATCCACCTCGGAATCCATTGCACCGATTCCTCGGGCAATTAAAGCGCTTAGATCACCGATTCAACTCACATGCTGCATCGTTTCATGGTGATAAATACCGCTGATATCCTGAAATTTATTTGCAAGGTATTGATAGG
>JAGPAO010000133.1 GCA_018063805.1 Synergistaceae bacterium
CAGGGAGAGCCGAATGCATCCAAAAAGAGCGCACTGGCAAAGGTTACTGCCTTGGAAAAAATAGTGGGCAAACTGAGACAACAAGGGGAGAACCCCGCTCTTTGGGAAACGACAGCTGCTTACCTCGCCTACCTGCAGGGCGATCTGAAAGGCATGCGGAACTTGATGGCAAGCGCAAACCAGATGAAAAAATCACAAAAGGTTGAGGAACAGCTGGGGATTTTATCGCTGCTTCTGGATGCGCAAACGCTTCCGCTTAACGAAGCGGGTGAGGCGAAGCTGCTGGCGTCGCTGCGCCCTTTGGCGGAGCGCATAGCCAAAACTCCAATAGATGCCAGAACGACGGTGTCTTTGGCCTATGAAGATAGAGCTTTTGCGCACATCGTGGGGCATGTTTTGTCCGATCGTTACGCAAAAGAGGGGCGTATCGATAAGGAAGTGGCGACGATTCTCTTGCCGCAACGATTGACTAACTTTGTGTCTTTGCCGAATCCGGGGGAGTACGGCGGTGCGTTTGACCGAATGCAGCGTGCAACACCGGCGGAGATGGAAAAAATACGCCGGTACACCATGGCACCTAAGACGGACTACGACCGATTTTTGCTGAAGGGTTTCCCCTACAGCTTTAATAAGCTCACAGAAATTGAGGGGACGCGCTACTTGGACACCCATGATTTTAAAGGGGCGAGTAAGGTACTCAAGCAGATGAAGGAAGAAAAAAACAACAATGACCTGATCGCCTTTGGCGAGCCTCTCCGCGCGTATGCGGTCGATGGCTTCCAGTTGCCGGCGACGCTTGCGGAAGGAATCACGGTGAAGGGGCTCCCCGCACAAGGGGGAAAGCTTGCCTTTGCCGAGGCGATGGCGGCGCTGGAGCCTCAGGTAAAAAATCCTAAAACTGATGAGGATTATCGTGCGGCCTATGTCTACGCAAAGGGGCTTTACAACATGGGCAGCAGGGGAAATTCTTGGGAATTATCGCAGTACGACCGATACAACTTCTATCAGGAAGTTCCTGCCAAGGATCGTCCTAAGAATGAGTTTTACACCGCGAACGCGGCGCGGAAGCTATTTGAGAAAGTGGGAACCGGGGCACCGGATCCGGAGCTGCGGGCGCGTGCCCTCTTTATGGCGGCTCTCAGCCTTCAGCAGACAACGGATTGGAGCTACGATACGGGATCGCCGACGGGGTCTTACTTTACGGATAACCGCTACTTCAAGGAGTTAAAAAAGAACTACACGTCCACACAGTTCTACCAAGACGCAGTCGGAAAGTGTTCCTTCCTGCGCGATTTTAAATAGACGGACAAAAAATAACCGCATCGGGAGAGATATCCGCTTTTTTCCCGGTGCGGTCAGTTATTATCATCAAATTGGTATCAATCACCTTTTTGTGTGGTATTCTTCATTTGTTTTTCTGTCTAAGTTTCTTTGTTTTTGCCATCGCTTCTAGAAAGTGTTTCTCAACCGACGATAATTCTTCTCTTGCTCGAACTATAAATTTTTCGTATTCGGTGTTAGCTTTTTGTATAGCTTGTTCATGAGAAATTAGTCCGGCGTGTGTCAGTACATCTCGCCCGGATATTTTCAAAAAATCATCCAGTTTATTTATCCAATCGGACATGTACATAGGTTGTCTGTTTTCTGCTTGAAGCTCTGCATATTCAAGATAAAGGTTTATAATGCGGTTCAGTATGCGTATCTCATCTTCCGACAGATAATTTTTAGCAAACTCGGCATCAGATTTACCGGGAAGATAGCCTGACCACGATGTAAGCCCCATAAAAGGCTGTTCGCTGTTGGCTCTCGCGTGAATGACTTCGGCGGCAGTTTTACCATGAGCGGAAAAGTGCATTTTATTTTGTACGGTTTTGAAAAAATCCTGAGTTGTTTTTGCTCTTGGGTCATAGTCAATGCTCGTAGCGTAAATTTCAAGAACTTTGCGGTAAAACATTTTTTCAGAGGAGCGGATATTGCGAATTCGCGCCAAAAGCTCATCGAAGTAGTTTCCGTTTTGCATAAGCCGCTCATCGTCCATTGCGTAGCCTTTTTTGATGTATTCTTGCAGTATAGAGGTTGCCCAAATCCGAAAAGCGGTTCCTCGATGAGATTTTACTCTGTACCCAACGGAGATAATAACGTCTAGACTGTAAAAAGACACGGGTTTATCCGAATTTGCAATGTGCAAAAAATGCACATTGCTTTTCTCTTCAAGTTCACTTTCCGCAAAAACATTTTTGATGTGCTTTGTGATGACGCTACGCTCACGCTGGAATAACTCAGCGATTTGTGCCTGTGTGAGCCAGACAGTTTCATTTACCATATGTACTTCAATTTTTGTTTTGCCGTTCTCGGTTTGGTAGATGAGTAATTCACCTTTAGATTGCATGTAAGATTTAGCATCCTTTCTGTGTTGTTAATACGAAACCAAATTTTTTATTCTGAAATTTTGCTATAGCTTATGGCCTCATCAATTTTATCCATTAGAAGGCTTGCAAAAACTAAGCTTTTAATAGCGGAATCCTTGCTAACCGTTTGATTCTCATGCGCTTTGGGATTGCGTATACCTATCATAGCTCCAGCAAAAATTTGCATAAAGCCATTTTGTACATTTTCTCCGCTTTTACTTTTTATATCTTCAAATATTAATAGTGGCTTATTCGTAGGAGAGAACATTTGTCTCATTAAATCTGCCCCATCTTTTTCTTCCGATCGGTGTTTACTATATATTTTCTTCAAGCGTGAATTAATTTCTTTAAAAGCCGATTCAATAGAATCAGCATAATGTCCATCAATCATTTTTTGTTGAACAACTTGAATAATCATAGGGTGAATATACAGCCAAAATTCTTCGTTTTTCTGGAGAAGCATTCTGCGATGAAGTTTTTCAAGCTCAACCATTATTGTATCCGCTTCTTTTCGAATAAGAGCCTCTGTAGATTTATAAATCAAATTTTTTGAAATCACGATCCACTCGTCCGTATTTTCAAAGTGGTTTTGATAGATGAACTCTTTTAAATCTGAAAGAAATATTTCATATTCTGGAAGGTCAAATGTAATCTTAGTGTCAATTTTATAGAATGCTTTTAGTTGAATTCGAAGGTGATCTATGGTAATCATAGGTATTGGTCTCCTATCTTTTTTCTATCATTTTAATATCATCATTTAATATTGGATTTCCAATATAGGTGCAATCGCGTCTGATTTAGCGTAGCAGCAAGACAGCAAGAAACCGCCCACAGTAAAATCATCAAGTGTGTTGATTTTATTACAATAACCAATCAAGGAAAAAGATCATGAGCACCTGTCATTTTAACGCAATTGATGGGGTAAAGATAGTATGCTGAGCGCAGAGGGTAGGCTTGGCCTGCTTGATGTTTATACCGTGCCATCTTGCTGAATTGCAGCAAATACACGGCAACGATTAATATCGAGAGTTAAACTCTCGATATTAATCGTCATAAAAATTTTCTCAGTAAGAATCTTGTTTCCCCTATTTCTTTGCCTGATGGCGCGATTCAAGTTCTTTAAGGAGCTCTGTCAGCGGTACTTTCATGGAGATGCAGGCGACTAAAAGGTGGTAGAGCAAGTCCGCAGCCTCATAGCGGAAGTTGTCGCGGTCGTCCGTTGCGACGGCGAGGGCTGTTTCCACTCCCTCTTCGCCTACCTTTTGCCCGACGCGTTTACGCCCTCTCGCGATCAGCTTTGCCGTGTAGCTTTCCTCCGGGCTGTCCATGCTTCTTTTTTCCAGGTAACGCCACAAGCGCCCCAAGAACGTTCCCTCCCGCGCTGCTGTTCCCCAGAGGGAGCGGAAGAAGCAACTGTGCTCTCCCGTGTGGCAGGCGGGGCCCATCGGTTCGACAAGGGCTAAAAGCGTGTCGCCGTCGCAATCGACGCAGAGTTCCAGCACGTTCATTCGGTTGCCGCTGGTCGCCCCCTTGTGCCAGAGTTCTTTTCGCGAGCGGCTCCACAGCACCAGTTCCCCTCGCTCTATCGTCAGCAAGAGGGCTTCTTTGTTAGCCCACGCGACCATCAAGACCTCCCCCGTTGCCGCGTCCTGCGCAACGACGGGGATTAAGCCGGCTTCATCAAAATGAAGTTCCGAGAAATCAACGGAGTTCATGCGGCTAGCGTCCTTCGACTGCAATGCCGCACTCCGTAAGATAATCTTTCAGCTCTCCGATGCGGATGGTGCCAAAGTGGAAGACGGAAGCGGCAAGGGCACAGTCCGCTCCTGCCATCCATGCGTCCGAGAAATCCGACATTTTCCCCGCGCCTCCGGAGGCAATGATGGGGAGATCCGTCAGGGAGCGAATCTCTCGCAGCAGTTCCAAGTCATATCCCTCTAAGGTGCCATCTCGATCCAAAACCGTGGGGAGGACGCTGCCGCATCCCAGGGCAAGTGCTTTTTCAATCCACTCCAGGGCATCCATTCCTGTTTTTTTGCTTCCTCCACCCGTCAGCACTTCCCATTTAGGCGATGTTCCGGGTAGGGATACTCGGTGCACGTCAACGGCGAGGACAACGGCTTCAGATCCAAGGGTGTGGACGCACTCGGCAATCAGTCCCGGGCGTGTGACGGCGGCGCTGTTGAGGCTGATGCTTCCCACGCCCATCTGAATCAGAGCGCGAGCGGTTTCTACATCGGAAATACCTCCTCCTACCGTGAAGGGAATTTCAACGACATCGGCCACTCGGCGCACCCACTCCAGCTGAGTGGTGCGGTTTTCCATGCTGGCGGCGATATCCAGAAAAACAAGGCCATCCGCTCCCTCTTCCTGATACTTCAACGCCAGTTCAACGGGATCCCCCGCATCTTTGATGTCCACAAATTTGATTCCTTTGACAACGCGCCCCTGCTTGATATCCAGACAGGGAATGATTTTCATCTCTTTTTTCACTTTTCTCGCTTCCTTTCCGGTCTTTTCAGTGTATTCCATCATCGATCACCGATGTTGAGGGAATTCTTTCAGCGCTTCTTCCAAGGAAAAATCTCCCTCATATAGTGCTTTGCCGATGACGGCTGCTTCTACTCCCGAGTGATTAAGTGCGTGGAGATCCTCCACGTTCCGCACTCCGGCCGCTGCGACGATCCCGTAATCTTTCGCTATTCGGTTATAAAGGCTCACGTCGGGCCCCAATAGCATTCCGTCGCGATCGACCGAGGTTACGAGAAAGGAGGAGAAGCCAACAGCGCTCAGCTGTTCCAAACATTCAAGCGGGGAGAGATCGCTGCTCTCCTGCCAGCCGGAGTGGACGACCATTCCTTTTTTGATATCGACGGAGGGGAGGACGCCCGATCCGAAGAGATCATGCAGGGTTTTGGGCATATTCGCGTCTTTAAAAAGAAGGCTTCCCACCATGATTCGAGAGGCACCCGCATCCAAACAG
>JAGPAO010000134.1 GCA_018063805.1 Synergistaceae bacterium
CGCCTACCGCGTTGCGGCCGGTTCTGCCAATGCGATGGAGATTATCGGCCCCGTTATTGTCGCGACGACGGTATCCACGTCAACGGCGATTATTGCGGTCAAGCTTTTCAGCAAGATGAAAAAATACCGATCGACGAAGCCGGATAAAGTCATTGTTGGCGGCGCACCTGTCAACGCCTTGAAAGGGGAGGAATAAATCTTATGTTTGTCTCAGTAGTCAATAATATTTCGCTCTATGCAATCCCTGCTATTATCCTTTTAGTTACGATCAGCGGAATGGTCAAGGGCGTTAAGGTGTATGAAGTTTTTACGGATGGAGCAAAAGAGGGATTTCATACCGCTGTCAGGATCATTCCTTTCCTGGTTGCGATGCTCGTGGCCATCGGTGTTTTTCGTGCATCCGGTGCGATGGGGCACCTTGCCACGCTGTTATCGCCGCTCACGAATTTGATCGGTATGCCCTCTGAAATCTTGCCGATGGCTTTGATGCGCCCGCTATCGGGGAGCGGAGCCTACGGTATCATGAACGATCTTTTTGGCGTCTACGGCCCGGATTCTCTCATTGGGCGCATGGCATCCATCATGGAGGGCGCGACGGATACGACGTTTTACATCATTGCCGTGTATTTTGGCGCCGTCAATATTAAGAACACAAGACATGCCGTTCCATGCGGCCTTTTGGCTGACCTTGCCGGTGTTATTGCTGCCGTTATCGTCACCAATATTATGTTTTAAAAAACGTTTGTGAATGCGAGGGAGCGATCCATGATGAACGCTGACAGCTTGTTTTTGAATGGAAAAATATACACGGTGGATCCCGGATTTTCTATTGCGGAGGCCCTTGCCGTCAGAGATGGAAAGATTCTATGGGTGGGCAGCAATGAACAGGTAAAAAAGCACGCTGGCAAGGAAACGCGTATTTTTGACTTAAAAGGGCGGACGGTCATTCCCGGTTTGGTGGAATCGCATCTCCATTTTTTGCCGTATGGTGAGCTGCTTTTACAGATCAACGCCTTCCAAAAAACGAAGGAAGAGATTTTAGCCGAGGTCAAAAGCGCGTACGAAAAACGCGAGCCGGGCGAATGGATTTTAGGCCGTGGGTGGAATGAGCTGTGCTGGGAGGAGAAAACGCTCCCCAGTCGCGAAGAATTGGACGCTGTCGCCCCCGATGTCCCGGTTTGTCTGGTGCGCGTCTGCGGGCATACGTCCTGGGTCAACTCAAAAGCCCTGGAGGTCAGCGGCATCTCAAAAGAGACGCAAAACCCAGTCGGCGGGGAGATTTTTAGAGATTCTCAAGGGGAGCCGACAGGCGTCTTGACGGATACCGCCGCGCACCCCATCCGACGTTTGATTCCCCCTCTGACGGACAGTAAGAAAAGCGAGGCCTACCAAGCGGCGCAAAAAGATTTTTTTTCTCACGGATTTACGTCCGTCCACGACATGGCGGCCAACATCGGGTATGACTATGGGACGATCGAATTCATGAAAAAACTGTACCAAGAAGGGGTCATGCAGATCGGCATCTGTGCTTACGTTGCGGCCCCTCATGCCCCTGCAGCGTATGAAGTGGGGGCGGAAACGGGGCTTTTTGAGGATCGTTTCAGTGTGCGAGGGATTAAGTTTTTCGGGGACGGTTCGCTGGGTGCGAGAAGCGCCTGGATGCTTGAAGATTACTCCGATCGTGCGGGACACTGTGGCAATGGGCGCTTTTCGGATGAAGAACTTTACTCGATGATTGTAGAAGCGAGGAGAAACGGATTTCAAGTCATCACGCACGCCATAGGAGATGCGGCGAATCGACAGGTTTTGGATGTGTATGAACGCGTGCTCAAAGAAGTGCCTGAGCCCAAGGATCACCGATTCCGAATCGAGCATGCACAAATTTTAGCCCAAGAGGATATTACCCGCTTCGCTGCCCTTGGCGTTATTCCATCCATGCAGTTTGTGCACTGTTCCTCCGATAAAAACATGACGGAGGATCGCATCGGTGCGGCGCGCTTGAAGGGAGCCTTTGTCTGGAGGCAATTGCTGGATCTCGGACTCATTATCCCCGGAGGATCGGACGCCCCTGTGGAGCTGGTGAATCCATTTCACGGCATGTATGCTGCCGTTACGCGCAAAGACCGCGAGGGATTGCCCGAGGGCGGTTGGTGTGCTGATCAAAAAATATCCCGGATAGAGGCGCTGAAATCCTTTACCATCTGGGGTGCCTATGCGGGTTTTGATGAGAGGACAAAGGGATCGATAGAAGTGGGCAAATATGCCGATTTTGCCGTTTTGGACAGGGATATCTTGCATTGCCCCGAGGATGCGATCAAGGATACTGTAGTTACGGCGACGGTGTTGCGCGGTCATGTAGTCTATGGCGAAGTAGAATAGCAGTTTTAGTAAAAAGATTGCTCATTGAGGGAAAATGTGTTAATTTATATCCCGTGAGTTTCTGCGTTCTTTGGAGATGAATGTCGTCTGGTGGCGGCCCCGGACTTCAAATCCGGTGAGGGTCAGTTATGCTGGCCTTGGTGGGTTCGTTTCCCACGCATCTCCGCCATTATTTTCCGATTGGCAAACCAACTAAAACAAAAACAAGCATAACGACGTTCCGGGAATCGGTTTATTCGGTTTTCGTAGATGGATCCCCCCTTACCCTTGCGAAAGGGATCAGGGGGGATCCTATAGGAACGGCCTTTGTTTTTTAATTAATCGTTGTCGCTGTCCACAGATTCAACCTCGGATTTAAGAATGCGTCCGTTGCTGGCCAAAATATCATACTCATATTTTTTGCCGTTGGCGACGAATTCGATTTCATACTCAAGCTTGCCGTCATCTTTATCCAATTTAGCCTTAGTGAAGGTCGCGCTGCCTGCGGCAACACCGGCGTCTTTTAAGGCAATGCTCTTGGCTTGCTCCAATGATATCTTCTGGCCGACTTGTGTTCCTTCTGGGCGAGGCGCACGCTCTTGCGCTGTTTTTGTCCGTTTCTGTTGGCTGAGAACCGCGCCTGTTTTGGCATCGATTTCATACCGATATCGAATCTTGTTGCTGGTAAAGCGAATGTTATATTCCGCAACGCCGTCATCGCGGTCTAATTTGGCTTTCGTGAAGGTGGCATCATTCGCGGATACCCCCGCATGTTTGAGCGCTATCTGTTTTGCGGCTTCTAACCCGATGTAGCTTGGTTTTTCGGCTGCAATGGCGGAAAAACTCATTAAGGCGCAAAGCGCCAACGCAATGACTGCTGCTCTTACAAATTGACCCGGTGTTTTTTCTCTCATGATTTTCTCATCCTTTCGTGTGCGCTTTTAAAGCGCCTCTTGCAATACAGAGAGAATAACAGACGAAGATTAAAAGCAGATGAGAGAAAGATGAGAGTGAGATTAAAAACGGCTAGGCGGAGCCCCCTCGTTTTTCTTTAAGATGCAGCGTGAAGGAGCTGCCCATGCCGAGGGTGCCGGAAGCACAGAGAGTCGCCCCGTGAACGTGCGCTATTTCTTGTGCCATAGAAAGCCCCAGTCCCATGCTGCCCTGCTCGTTGCCTGATCTTGACGGATCTGCCTGATAAAAACGATCCCAAATTTTTTCAAGCTGCTCCTCCGTCATGCCGATGCCGTTATCCGTTACGGAAAGAAGGATTTCCTCATCGATGTGTTTCATCTGCACATGGATGAGACCGCCCTCCGGTGTGAATTGCAGGGCATTATTCAGGAGGTTAAAGAGCAGGCGAGAAAGCAATATGGGATCGGCATTTAAGACGATGCTCGGATCGACGTCATAAGAAAACGTTACTTCTTTCGTTAAGGTCATTCTATATTCTTCACATAATTGAGAGACAAGTTCGCTGACATCCGTGGTTTTAAAATCGGGTACTAAAAGTCCCTGTTCCAGACGCACGAGGGCGAGAAGCTGAGATAGGGTGCGAGAAATGCGCAGGCCCTGGCGTTGGATGCTCTCAAGTGTTTCGCGGTATTCGTCGAGGGGGAGCGGGGCGTCCAGCGCGTATTCGCATTGAGAGAGGATAACCGTCGTGGGCGTTCTCAACTCATGTGAAATGTCGGAGGTGAATTGTCTCTCCTTTTTAAAAGAGGATTCCAATCGGGCGAACATGCGGTCAAAGGCTTGGGAGATGCGTTGGAGCTCATCTGCTTTATCCTCTAAGGCAATGCGTTGAGAAAGATCGTTCCCGTTGCTGATTTGATTGGCAGTGATGATGATTTGCTCAATGGGAGCAAATGCTTTTTTTGTGATTGCGTATCCGATAAAAACAGCCGCAATAAGAATGCCCGGAAGAATAATGAAGGCTGCTTTCATCCCCGTCTGCAAAAGATCATTGCGCCCTTCAGCAGAAATAATACTGCGGATCCAAACGTGTGTGTCGGGATTTAACGTTAAGGGGTGGTCATACACGTAAAAGGCACGGGGGGCACCCTCGGTTAAGCGTAGAGTGTCCGGTACGAAGGGCGTTCCCGGAGCAAAATCAACGGGGGGATAGCCTGCGATGCGCGTATGGTCGCGAGCGTAGATGACGGAAGTGACGCCGCTTTTCGAAAAGGCGAAGTTCTTTTTGATTTTAAGCGCACCCTCTTTATATTCAATGCGCTTGGAGTTCCACTCGACAGCTGCGACGAGAGCCTCTTGAGCTTCGTTGCGCACGATGCGCCCGCTGAAATCCAGTAAGAAGCCAAATGCAAGCGCGGTGACGAGCACCATGAGTGTTACGTACCAGAGAGTGAGTCGTGTTTTAATGGACGTCTTTTTCATGCGTCTTCGCGCAAAACGTAGCCGCGCCCCCGTACGGTGTGGATTAGCTTTTTATCAAAGGGGTCATCTATTTTTTTCCGTAAGTAGCGGATATATACATCCACCATATTGGAGGCTCCCTCGTAGTCAAAGTTCCAAATGCGTCCCTCTATCTGTTCGCGGGAAAGGACGGTGTTTTTATTTTGGATGAGGTGTTCCAATAAAGCAAATTCTTTGGAGGAAAGTTGAATTTCCTGTCCTTTACGTGTGACGCGGTGTTGGCCGATATCAACAGAAAGGTCTCCTGCCGAAAAAATATTGCTGGTACTGCCGACGCGTTCTCGTGTCAGCACGCGAATGCGGGCGAACAGTTCGTCAAAGGCAAAGGGTTTTATCAAATAATCGTTTGCTCCGGCATCCAGTCCCTCCACTCGGTCTGTGACGGCATCGCGAGCCGTTAAAAAAAGAACAGGGGTTCTATTCCCCTCTTGGCGGATTTTTTTCAAGAGCTCTATGCCGCTGATATGAGGCATCATGATATCCAGAATAGCCGCATCGTAGTCGGCCATTCGGAAATATTCAAGAGCGCTCTCTCCATCTTCGCAGGAATCCACGCAATAA
>JAGPAO010000135.1 GCA_018063805.1 Synergistaceae bacterium
ACATGAACGGCAGATATGTTAGGCGGAATTTGCGCCCGCCACCCCATGTAACCGGGCAACAGCGCATCAATCATTTCTGTCGAAATGAAATCCCATGGGCTTTCTGCGATGACGTCACCGGATGCATCATCCGTGGAAGTCGCAGATCCGAGGCGAATCCGTACTTCGTATGTTTTAGGAAGGCTCATTATTAATCGGCTTAAGCGAGTGGCTCCCCCTGTCAAAAGAACCAACAGTCCCTCCGCAGTGGAATCCAGCGTACCCCCATGCCCTATTTTAGTTCCTCTTGCAAGTATTTTTTTAACATTCTGCACACATTCTGTGCTTCGAAGCCCGACGGGTTTATTAATAAGCAGAATTGAGGGATTCAACATGCATTGTCATCTCTATCTTTAGTTTTTCCAATGCTTTTTCCATTGGAAGGGCTAAATGGCAGCCGGCTGCAAGGTCATGTCCCCCGCCATCCATACGGCAGGCCAATTCTCGCGCATTACATGGGGCATGGGCTCGCAGGTTGATACGAATCCGCTCTTTATTTTCCGTGCACAAAGCAACAATATCAACGCCGACAAGCCGTAGAAGCATATTCACTAAACTATCCGTCTCTTCCGGGCTCGTCTGTGTTTTTTCAAAATCTTGCCGTGTAAGCCAAAAAAGAGCCGCCCTCCCCCCTGCAAAAACTTCTGCCCGAGATAAGGCAATCCCCCATAGGTGAAGCGCTCCGAGGCTCATGTTTTGCTCCAACTGCCGATTCACAAAGGAAGGGGATGCGCCTGCTTCTATAAGACTAATCGCAACGGAATGGCTTTGGGGTGTAGTGGACGCATAACGAAATCCGCCGTTATCCGAAACCAACGCCGTATACAAATAATTAGCTTCGTTTTCCGTTATCCCCCATCCTCCGGCAAGGATCAGTTCCGTCACCATTTCGCCCGTTGCCGAAGCAGAAGGATCTATCCAATTGATCGATCCAAAGAGATCGTTATCCTTATGATGATCTATATTTACCACAGGCACAGCCGGCCGATAGCTTAAAATTCCGTGAACCGAACGATCCAATAAACTCGTATCCGCACAAAGAATAACGGTTTTAGAACGCTCCGATTCGGGAATGTCGGGAACACTGTTAATTTGTCGGTATTCTTTTTGTGGATCGAGAAAGGCATAGTGCGTCGGAATCGCATCACGCCCTCCCCAAAAAACACGCTTAGAGAGGCGGTTTCCAAGAGACACCAGTGCTGCCGTCGAACCAATAGTGTCCCCATCCGGCTTGACATGAGTGAACACAATCCATCGGTCAGCAAGCGTAATGGTTTCCACAATGGCCCTTAAATCCGCAGCACTTTCCCTCATCATTTTATTTCAATCTCTTGATTGCTTTTCGGTATAGATAAACTATCCAGCAGAGCGTCCATTTCTCGCGCCTTATTCGCCGAGTCATCGTAGATAAAGTGCAATTCAGGAACTTGACGAAGATGCATCTGTTTGCCCAACATACTTCGGATCGTTCCCGCAACCGATTTCAACGCATCCATGACCGTCTCCAACCTGGATGCATCTATCAAAGTAAAATAGACCTTGGCATGTTCAAGATCGCGCGAGCAATTCACCTCTATTAAAACAGCCTCCTGCGCCGTCTCGTTTTTTACTTGACAGAGCAAAAGATCGGATATGCGCCGCAAAAACTCCTTATTCAAACGTTCAATGCGATACGTCGCCATAGGCAAACACCTCATAACTTACTGCGAGTACTTCAAACTCGCCATTTTGCGCCTGTTTGTCGAGAAAAGAACAAAGGCTCTCCATACGATCGTTAGCCTCGGCATGAGAGGAACTGACACAGGAAAACGCCAAATCAGCGCGTTCATATGCTTCCTGCGGGCCAAGATCAGCGGAACTGACATTCATGTGTAATTTGGTGCGATCAAGAAGCGAACGCACCACATGTCTGCGATCTTTAAGGCTCGTACTCCCATAAATATGTATGGAGGCTTGGGCTACTCCCAACCAAGGCTTCATTGGTTCATTACTCCAGCGTCTGCTTCTCTTTCAAAATCTCGAAGGACTCTATAATATCGCCCTCACGGAAATCTTGGAAACTGGAAAAACTCAGTCCGCACTCATTGCCTGAGGCAATTTCACGGATATCTTCTTTAAAGTGCTTGAGTGAAGAAAGAAGCCCCTCCCAAATAACGATGCCATCGCGAATCAAGCGGGTTTTAGCATTTCTTTTGATCATACCCTCTTGGACATAGCAACCGGCGATGCGTCCAATTTTAGGCACACCAAAGGAGGCACGGATTTCTGCTTGCCCCAAAACGTGCTCCCGCAAAACAGGAGCCAGCAAACCTTCCAGAGCAGCCTTGAGATCGTCCAACATCTCGTAAATAACGCTGTAAAGACGGATTTGAACCCCTGTATTTTCGCTTATTTTTTTTGCATTGGCATCCGGACGCACGTTAAAACCAATGATAATGGCACTGGATACAGAAGCCAACATAACATCTGATTCCGATATCCTCCCCACTCCGGAGTGAACAATGTTGATCCCGACTTCTTCTGTGCTTTTTTTCATAATGGAAGAGATAAAAGCCTCCAGAGAACCCTGCACATCACACTTAAGAACGATGTTCAATAAGGGTTTTTCCTCTTCTTGCATCTTCTCATAGAGCTCTTCAAGGGATAGTTTTCTATCCTTAAGCCCTTCCGCCGCGCGGCGATCATCGCTGTTGCGCCCTGCGATTTCCCTCGCCTCACGTTCTGTATTAAACAGAGAAAACGCTTCTCCGGGAATAGGCACTGATTCGAATCCCAGAATTTCGACCGGTGTGCTGGGTCCCGCCTCCGAAAGTATTTTGCCGGAATCATCCAACATCGCGCGGATCTTTCCCCACGTACTCCCCGTTGAGATGATGTTCCCCTTCCGAAGTGTTCCTTGGGTGACGATAACGGTCGCAACAGGTCCTTTGCCTTTGTCCAGATTAGCCTCAACAACGATTCCCTCGGCTTGGGCAGTGGGGTCGGCTTTCAGTTCGTTCATTTCCGCAACCAACAGAACCATTTCCAAAAGCTGTTCGATACCGTCTCCTGTTCTCGCGGAAACATCGACCATAACCGTATCTCCACCCCACTCTTCAGGGGCAAGACCGTGATCAGACAGTTGCTGACGGACGCGTTCCGGCTTGGAATCCGGCTTATCCGATTTAGTGACAGCAACGACTATAGGGACACCTGCAGCTTTTGCATGGTTCAACGCTTCTACCGTTTGCGGTTTGACACCATCGTCCGCTGCCACAACGAGAATAGCGATATCCGTTACGCTCGCCCCTCTGGCGCGCATAGCCGTAAAAGCCTCGTGTCCGGGAGTATCGAGGAAAACGATATCGTTACTGCCATAGCGGACCTTATAAGCCCCTATGTGCTGTGTAATACCTCCGGCCTCTCGCTCTGTCACATGCGTTTTACGAATAAAGTCAAGCAGCGTTGTTTTTCCATGGTCGACGTGCCCCATCACCGTTACAATCGGGGGGCGTAGTTTTAAAGAATCAGAATTCAGGGGAGTATCTCCTTTAGCCTTTAATTTTTTCGAAGGAACTGCAGACGCCTGCGTTTCCTCCCGTTCTTTGTTTTCTTCCTCATTTAAAAGGACAAGATGCTTCTTAAACGCCGCACCTACAAGCTGCAGCGCCTTTTCGTCAACCCTGCTTGAAGCAGGAACCATAAACCCTGCGTTGATCAAAATTTTCACGACCGCTGCGGGCGATTCACCAATCAAAACAGCTAAATCAGACAAAGACGCGGTTGATGCTACGTTGACTGTCTCTGTGTTTATTTCTGCCGGCCGTTTATCTTTTTCTCCGGCCGCAGGACCTTTCTCATTCAAAGATTCCTCGACAAGCTGGGCAACCTCCGTGTCGATTGAACTCATATGAGATTTTACCTCCACTCCAAACCCCGTCAAAATTTCGACCAGTTCAGAATTGCTTTTATCAAGCATTTTTGCCAGTTCATATACTCTGATTTTACTCATTCGCATCGCTCCCCCCATCATAAAACGATAAAATACTCCTCGCAAACCCGCTGTTCAGCGACAGAGCCACTATTAAGGTTGAACGGATCCCGACAGCATTTCCAAGTCGTTCTCTTGTCACACCCACCAGTCGTAACCTCTGACACTGCCCATTCTCAACGTAACGACTCAGCGCTCCATCAAGATTTAAAGAGATGTCCTCAGCGGTGATCACCAACAAAGATTTTTTCTTGCGTAATGTATCACGCACTTGATCCTGCCCTATGAAAATCTCTCGAGCCTTGCGTGCCATACCCAGCACAGATAAAAGACGCTCGTTGAATATACTTTGCGGGTCACTCTGCGACAATACAGGTCTCCTCCAGCTGAGAATACAGCTTATCGTCTATTGGGGACTTCAGGGAACGGGAAAGACTCTTCTTTTTCTTGGCCAGCCTCACACAGTCCACACTTTTACACACATAGGCCCCTCTCCCCGCAGCGCGCCCCGTCGGGTCGTAAAAAATCAGCCCATCCGGGCTTCGTACAATGCGCAACAAACCTCGTTTGGGCGATTCTTCCCCGCATCCGACGCAAGTACGGGGACGTTTTTTTTTTACTTCCCCTTGGGCTCCCAAACTGAATCACCCGTTTCTTTTATTATATCTTCAAAGAGATCCTGCAAGGTCGGCAATCTCTCCGGCTCCAGCACTTTGATATCAATTTTCCATCCCGTCAACCGTGCAGCAAGGCGAACATTTTGCCCCGCTTTACCGATAGCGAGAGACAATTGATCCTGTCGAACATAGACTCTCAGCGAGCGCTCCTGTTCCAATATCGGCTCAACCTTCGTTATCTTTGCAGGTGACAGTGCATTTTTTACAAATTGAAGGGGGTCATTGTTCCAGATGATGACGTCAATTCGTTCCTGCCCCAGCTCATCACTGATCGATTTGATGCGTGCGCCCTTATTTCCAACGCAAGCTCCAACCGGGTCTACATTTGCATCCAGAGTAGCCACCGCAACTTTTGCCCGCGTTCCCGCTTCACGCACAATGGAACGGATTTCAACCGTCCCCTCGCTAATCTCCGGTATTTCAAGTTCCAAAAGCCGACGCAACAACCCGGGGTGCGTTCTTGAAACAATAATACGAGGACCTCGCGTTGTTTTCCGAACGTCCAAAATGAAAAATTTCTTTCTCTCGCCTACGGGATATTTTTCTCCGAAAACGCGCTCCTCCTTCGGAAGAACGGCCTCCGTACGCTCATTAATTCTAACGAGAATCTGATCATCTTCGGATTTAAAAA
>JAGPAO010000136.1 GCA_018063805.1 Synergistaceae bacterium
CACCAGTTTGTGCAGTAATTTTAACAATTTTCGCACGTCTGTGTAGTGGAGCCCCGTCGTCGGTTCATCCAAAAGATAGAGCGAGCTTCCTCGAAAACGTTTGGATAGCTCCGTTGCCAGTTTGACTCGCTGCGCCTCTCCGCCGCTGAGCGTCGTTGCCGATTGCCCCAAGCGGATGTATCCCAGCCCCGCTTCCTGAACGACGGCGAGTTTCGATGCAATGCGCGGTATATTTGCAAAATGCACAAGGGCATCATCCACGGTTAAGTTGAGGACATCTGCGATCGAAAGCCCCTTGTGGGTCACTTCCAGCGTTTCTCTGTTATACCGTTTTCCCTTGCACACGTCGCACTTAACGTAGACATCGGGCAAGAAAAGCATGGATACCTTTAAAACGCCATCGCCGGAGCAGGCTTCACAGCGCCCTCCTTTGACGTTAAAGCTGAAACGCCCCGGTTGATAGCCGCGCAACTTGGACTCTTGCAGCTGTGCGAAAAACTCCCGAATGGGGGTGAAGACTCCTGTATAGGTGGCCGGATTGGATCGCGGGGTTCTTCCAATGGGGCTCTGGTCGATGAGAATAATATTCCGCAGCCCCTCATACCCGGAAATCGAGCTGTGTTTTCCCGCCCGGTCGCGGTACTCCCTATCCAGTTTCATCCGCATCGCTTTGTAGAGAATCTCATAAAGAAACGTGCTCTTCCCCGATCCTGAGAGGCCGCTCAAAGCGGCAAAGGTCCCCTTAGGGATGGCGATATCAGTGTTTTTCAGATTGTGCTCCTTGCACCCTTTAACGGTGATCCATCCCTGCGGCTTTCTCCTGCCGCCTTCGGGAAGAACGACGCCCGTATGCTCCCCTCTCAGAAAACCACCTGAGAGGGAATCGGACTCCAGAATGCTCTGCGGGTCGCCTTGAATCACAATCTCCCCGCCATGCTCCCCCGCCCCGGGGCCAAGTTCAAGGATGTAATCCGCCGCTTTGAGGACATCACGGTCGTGTTCCACGACGAGAACGGTGTTTCCGAGATCGCGAATGACTTTTAACGTCTCCAAAAGGCGGTTGGTGTCTTTTGAGTGAAGCCCGATGGTGGGCTCATCCAGAACGTAGAGGACGCCCGTCAGCTTGGAACCGATCTGAGTGGCCAGACGAATGCGCTGCGTCTCTCCGCCGCTCAGCGTATCCGCTCTTCGATCCAGAGTCAGGTATCCGGCACCAACGTCCAGCAGAAAGCTGAGCCGTTTTTGGACTTCCACCAAAGCTTGATAGACGATGCGCTGAGCCTGTTCGCTCAAGACGAGCGTTTTGAGAACGGGAATCAGATCCTCAATGGGCATTCCCGTTAAATCCGCAATGCTAAAATCACCGAGAGTCACCGCCAGAGCCTCCGGCTTGAGGCGTTTGCCGTGGCACGTACCGCACGTATCCTCCACGCGATATCGGGAGAGCTCCTCCCGATACTGATCGGACTCCGTCTCCTCAAAACGACGCGTCAGCCAGGGGATAAGCCCCTCATAGCGCCCCTGATACTCCGTTTCCCCATCACGGCTTTCAAAGGTCAGCGTTATTTTTTCCTCGGAGCCGTAAAGAATGACTTGCTTTACGTCCTCCTTTAAATCCTTAAAGGGAATACTGAGATCCCAATGGTGCAGATCGGCAAGGATACGGACGCGCTGGAGCATATATTTGTGTGTTTTCCAAGGGATCAAAGCCCCGTCATCAATTGAAAGATCTTCAATCACCGCTAATTCCGGCGCAAAGTGCTGGTGCATTCCAAGGCCGGAGCAGTCGGGACAGGCACCAAAGGGGCTGTTGAAGGAAAAAAGCCGCGGTTCAATTTCCGGCAGGCTTATTTGGCAATCGGGGCAGATATACTTTTCCGTCAACTCAAGATCGGGTATATCCTTGGATCGCAGCATCACAAATCCCTCAGAAAGTTTCAGCGACATCTCCACAGCCTCCGTCAGGCGGGTACGCTGCTCCTCCCGCACTTTGAGACGATCAATGACAGCCTCAATGGTGTGGCGCTTGTTCTTGTCAAGAGCTATTTCTTCTTCAAGCCAGTAAAGCTGTCCGTCAATGAAAGCTCTCAAATACCCCTGCTGACGCAATTGGAGAAGCAGATTGCGAAACTCCCCCTTTTTGCCCCGCACCAGGGGAGCTAAAATTTCTATGGGTAATTCTTGATAATCTCTGAAAATTTTATCCACAATTTCATCGAGACTGAACCGAAGAACGGGTTTACCGCAGGAGGGACAGTGCGGCGTCCCTGCCCTTCCGTACAGCAGACGCAGATAGTCATAAATCTCCGTGACTGTCCCCACGGTGGATCTTGGATTGTGCCCCGTTCCCTTTTGTTCAATAGAAATAGCCGGGGAAAGACCGGATATTTCGTCAAATTCGGGTTTGTCCTGCATCCCCAAGAATTGCCGTGCGTAGGAGGACAGTGATTCGACATAGCGCCGCTGCCCCTCGGCATAGATGGTGTCAAACGCAAGGGATGACTTCCCCGATCCCGATGGACCGGAGATAACAACCAATTTATTTTTTGGAAGTTCGACGTCTATATTTTTTAGATTGTGCTGTCTTGCGCCCGTTACTGTAATCTTTTGTTGCACTTGTGGCTCCTCCTTCTATATCTAAGGCGTGGATCTGATCTCTCAAAATCGCAGCCTCTTCAAACTCCAGTTTTTCCACCGCATCCCACATTTTAATTTCCAGTTCCCTTCGATCCATAGAGGGAGCGGATCCCGAGGCAACGCGCAATTCCGACGATGAGGGTTCCATCAATTCCTCCGGTAAAAGAGTACGCACGGCTTTTGTGATCGTGTGAGGCGTTATCCCATTTTCCGTGTTATAGCGCACTTGATACTCTCTGCGCCTCGTCGTTTCTTTCAGAGCAGAATCAATGCTTTTAGTTATGGTATCTGCGTAGAGGATAACCCTCCCCGCCTCATTTCGAGCCGCACGCCCTATCATCTGAATGAGAGAGCGGTGAGAGCGAAGATACCCCTCCCGATCGGCCTCCAAGATAGCAACAAGAGAGACTTCCGGCAAATCGATCCCTTCTCGGAGCAAGTTGACGCCTACTAGTACAGAGAAAACTCCCATTCTTAAATCACGCAGATGTTCGGCTCGCTCAAAGGTATCCAGTTCCGAGTGGATATAGCGCACTTTGATCCCTAATTTAGCGAGGTATTCGGCCAAGTCCTCCGCGGAACGCTTTGTCAGCGTGGTGACCAAAGCGCGCTCTCCCCGCGCCACCACAATGTTAAGCTCTCCTACCAGATGGTCGATTTGTGAAGTGGCAGGAACAATTTCAATCTCAGGCTCGGGAATTCCCGTCGGACGAACCAGTTGTTCCACCACGTTTTCGGAAGTTTCCAATTCATAATCCCCCGGCGTAGCGGAGATGAAGAGAACATTTTTCATTTTTTGGGAGAATTCGTCCCATTTCAGCGGGCGGTTGTCCAGACAAGAGGGCAAACGAAAACCGTGTTCCACAAGGGTTTCCTTGCGCGCTCTGTCCCCATTGTACATCCCGCGCACCTGAGGGATGGTCATGTGTGATTCATCCAAAAACAGCAGATAATCATCAGGGAAGAAGTCCATAAGCGTACCGGGAGCCTCTCCCGGATCTCTTCCGTCCAAGAAACGGGAATAGTTTTCAATGCCGGAGCAGTAACCAACCTCCGCAAGCATCTCCAAATCGTACTGGGTGCGCATTTTTATCCGCTGTGCCTCCAAGAATTTTCCTCTTTTCTCAAATTCAAGGACTTGTGACAGCATTTCTTCCTTAATTTTTTCAGAGGCCACCTCAATGGCGTCCGGTGTGGTTACGTAGTGACGAGCGGGAAAGAGAGCCGCTTTATTTTTGCTGAAAAGCGTCTTCCCGGAAACGGGATCAATCTCATCAATGCGCTCGATTTCATCGTCCATAAAGCCGATGCGCAGTGCGGTATCGCTGTAGGCCGGGTATAGCTCTAAAATATCGCCGCGCAGACGGAAATTTCCCGGTTGCAAGGAAAGATCATTTCTCTGATAATAGTTTTCTAGCAATCGCAGCATAAAATCACGCCGATTCCAGATATCTCCGACAGCAAAGCGAAAGATCACATCTTCGTAATTTTTCCGCTTACCCAATCCATAAATACAGGAGACGCTGGCTACTACGACAACATCGCGGCGCTCAATCAATGCCTTTGTTGTTGCCAGACGCAATTTCTCAATACGCTCATTAATCGATGCGTCCTTCTCGATGAAAACATCCTGTGCCGCCATATAGGCTTCCGGCTGATAATAATCATAATAGCTCACAAAGTAGTGCACACCATTATTGGGAAAGAATTCTTTAAACTCGCTGTAGAGCTGAGCGGCAAGCGTTTTGTTATGAGCCATGACCAATGCCGGGCGCTGCAAACGCGCAATGACATTGGCCATCGTAAACGTCTTCCCGCTTCCCGTCACACCCAAAAGTGTCTGAGTGTTTTTTGGGCTTCCTCTATAAGCAGAAACGAGCTTGTCTATGGCCTGCTCTTGGTCCTTTGAAGGAGGCCACGGCGCGATTAATTCAAAGGGCGTGTTATTTTCCACAATCTACCTCCATGCTCCATCATAAAAGAGCGTAAAAAAGGGTTCAGAGAAAAATAACGGGATCCGAGAAAAAACCCGAACCCCGTTCGTTCTGTCTGTAAACATAAGCAAATGCTCTGTTTTTATTCCGTTACAAGTTCTCCTTCGACCTCTTTTCCCTCGTCTGAAGGCACTTCCGCTTCGGCATCCGTTATTACGGGTTCCAAATCGAAGCCTTTTGGCTTTTCATCAGGAGTCTTTGGTTCCACCCCAAGGATGCGGTCCAAATCTTCTGTTTCAAGAACTTCCTTTTCCAAAAGTTCGTGAGTGATTGTATCCAGAATTTCTTTATTCTCCGTCAACATAACGGTCACTCGGTCAAAACATCCGTCCAAAATACTGCGAACTTCCTGGTCAATGGCAAACGCAATTTCCTCGCTGTAGTTGCGGTCTTCCATAAAATCACGTCCTAAAAAGACCTCATGCTGCTTGCGCCCCAAACGGACGGGACCCAACCGATCGCTCATTCCATATTCCGTAACCATCTGCCGCGCGGTGTGCGTCGCACGCTCCAAGTCATTCTGAGCCCCTGTTGTCACATCCTGATACTGAATGTTCTCGGCAACTCGTCCTCCAAGTAAGATGCAGATTCGGTTCATCAGCTCTTGCTTGGAAATTAAGAAACGATCTTCCTCCGGAATCTGGAGCGTATACCCCAAAGCCTGATGGCCGCGAGGAATGAT
>JAGPAO010000137.1 GCA_018063805.1 Synergistaceae bacterium
GTCTCAAGCGTTCGGCGCCAGTCGTAGCTGCACCCCATGCTCTTGAGCTGCTCCGTCATATGCTCTATATTTTTCCACGTCCACTTTGCAGGGTGTGTCTTCATTTTAATCGCCGCATTTTCGGCGGGCATCCCAAAAGAATCGTACCCCATTGGGTACATCACGTTGTACCCCTTCATCCTTAGAAAGCGAGCCGTCATATCACCGATGGAGTAATTCCTCAAATGCCCCATGTGAAGCGCGCCGCTGGGATAGGGGAACATCTCCAAGCAATAAAACTTTGGTTTGTCCCCGCCGCTTTCCGCGTGGAAACAACCCTGTTCCTCCCATTTGCGCTGCCACTTTGGCTCGATATTTCTGAAATCATACCCCATGAATATTCCCCTCCGTCAGATCCCTTAATTAGTGTCATGAAAACATGGACGCAACCCCTAGATTTTCCAACATAATGCGTTCATTTTAAATATAACACACATACGGTGGATTTTCATTCCAAGGCGGCCCCAAACCAGAAAAGAGGGAACCCCCGTTGGGATTCCCTCTGTTTTGCTCTTGGCGCGCCGGACAAGATTTGAACTCGTAACCTTCGGATCCGTAGTCCGATGCTCTATCCAATTGAGCTACCGGCGCTTCTTTGTGGCGGTGAGGCAGGGATTCGAACCCTGGAGGGCGGTTTAAGCCACCCTACTCACTTAGCAGGCGAGCGCCTTCGACCAGCTCGGCCACCTCACCACGCAGGAGATATTCTATTTCCCTATCCGCTGTCTGTCAAGCCTAAAATCTAAAACTAATCGGCAGAAACAGGTTTTTCTTCTTTAATAGGCGCTTTATCTCCGGAATCTGCCTCTGCTGAAGGCTCCACTACGGGCTTAAAGAACTCTTCATCCAGTTTTTCAACAACGGCGCGCTTGCGCAGACTATCAACAAATTGCGACTGCAATCCCTGACGTTCCTGAGACAGCAACATTCCCTCCACGTCTTTACTGACCTCATCAAAGGGTGCCACGCCTGCCTTCTGCTCCCCTCGCTTCAGAACAACGAGATAGTCCGCATCGGAAAGCTTTATAACCGCAGAGGGCTTGCCCGTTACTGCCTTCTTAACCACTTCCGTGGGCCCCGTCATCTGTTCCGTGGGAATCACACTGGGTTCCGCATAAGGAGTAGACCCCTTAACATCCGCAGAGGAAATTCCCTCTAACGCCTTATCCCAAGGCGTTCCGGCGATCAGCTTGGCACGAAAGGCCTCTGCCGCTTTGGCGCTTGCAAACTGCGCTGCATTCAAGCTGAATCCGGCAGGTTTTTTGAAATAGTAATCCTTCATCTGTTCGTAGAAGGCACGGATTTCTTTAACATCCGCTGAGGCATCCTTGACCGCATCCTCCATCACGCGATTGTAGCTCAACTGCTTGCGGAGGTCATCCTTCACCTGAGCTTCCGTCACTCCGGACTTTGCAATCTGCTCCAAGAACATCTCGCGCGTGGGGAACTGATCGGCAATACGCTTAAACTCCACATCTACGTCATCCTTTGTGATGTCAATTTTAAGACGCTTGACTTCTTTATCCAACTCCGCCATCACGGCGAGCTGATCCAAAACCATTGAACGCACAACGGGGTAGTCTTTAGAAGTAACCGTCTGCTCCGGCCCCATTCTCTCTATCGTCTGGATGACCTGGCGTTCTATTTCGGAAGCCATGATCTTTTTCCCGTCAACTTTGGCAACGGCATAATCCCCACCTGAACTCTTTGACGATCCCCCCGAAAAAGAACCGTACCCCGCGAAGATGGAGAACACGAAAATCACCGTTATGGCAAGCATTATCCAGCGAACATTTGACCTAAAAAACTGCATCATTGTAAAAATCTTCCTCCTTTATATTCATCATGCCAGTATGTGTATTAAACTAATGAATGATACGCTTGAGAGCGCGTTATGTCAAAGTTTTTTTTAAGGCTCGTAAAACGACCGTTCGCCGGTAAAAATTAAGCTTGCGCGATTGGCAGAGGTGCCTTACAATTTAGAAGATATTATTGTGCAGCGCTATTATTACACTCACTATAGTAACCAAGTATTCCCAAAAGTAAGCAGACGTGTTTTCACCAAATCGTACAAAAGCCGGGAGAACTGTTATGTCTACGATGAATGAGAAGAGAACCTCAAAACGAGTCGATGAAATTTTTAATGCCATTGCCCTTAACAAGCTTGATACCGTTCAATCTTGTTTCTGTGGGCTGGATGAAAATGAAAGCCGCGATTTAGCCTTGGAGATGTGCGAGGTATTAAAGGAGCTTTGCGACTACAGTCTTGAATTATCCAGGGGCAATCTGTCCGTCCCCCCTCCTTCACAGAGAAACCGTATCCTCGCCGGGATTAAATCATTGCACTCTAATCTGAAACATCTGGTGTGGCAGATCAATCAGGTCTCATCCGGAGATTACGGTCAGGTTGTGGATTACATGGGCGAACTATCGGAAGGGTTCAATTGGATGACAACACAGCTGAACTTCCGAAAAGCCAAGTTCTCCTACGAACTTGAGCATGATTCTCTGACCGGTTTGCTCAACCGCGATGCTTTCAAACACAAGGCTTTCCAGCTCATCAATAACCACCCTGAAAAGAAAGGCGTCCTGCTCTTTTCCGATCTGGATAACCTCAAATATGTCAATGATACGTACGGTCACGAAACGGGTGATCGGTATATTATGGGCGCAGCAGAGATGTTTGCTGCTTTCCGGAAAATAGATGCTCTTGTATCGCGTATCTCCGGAGATGAATTTGCGATTTATATCCATGGTTTTGATTCAGCGGAAGAAACAAGGCGGATCATTTCCAACCTGCTTGTAGAGCATTGCCGAAAGTCCATCATCACACCCAACGGCGTCAAACAGAAGATCCGTTCCTCAATAGGCATGGCGTGGTATCCCGAGGATGCAACAACGGTCAACGAGCTCATGAAATATGCAGATTATGCCATGTATGAGGCTAAAAAGAGCAACAAAGGCTCCATTATGGAGTTCAACAAATCCGTTCATCTGGCTCAATCAAACCTTATCAGCAAGAGCGAAAGCATCAACCAATTGATTGATGAGCGCCTTGTTCAGTTCGCCTTTCAACCCATAGTTGACCTGAGCGACGGCAGCACCTATGGGTACGAAGCTTTAATGCGATCCAAGCTTAAAGAATTCTCTTCCCCCATAGAGATTTTAGCCGTAGCGGCCTCCCAATCGAAACTGTATCAAATAGAACAAATGACGTTCGAGCTCGTTTTAGACTGGATGGCTAAAAATGGGGCAAAGGTTCTGGAAAAGAAGATATTCATTAACTCGATTGCCGGGTATTTCTTATCCGGTAAGGACATTACGGCGATAAAGACGGATTTTCCGGACTTAGTAAAAAATATTGTTATCGAGCTGCTGGAAGGGATATCGGATGACGAGAACGCCTTTATAAAAAAAACAACGGCTATGCGTCGTGATCTGGGGCTACAAATTGCGATTGACGATTACGGGAGCGGACACTCCAATGAGTTTCGTTTGCTGGGCTTAAACCCCGACATTGTGAAGATTGACAGATCCTTCATCTGTGATCTTCATCTGAGCCATGACAAACAAACCCTTCTGTCGAATGTGCTCGCTTTCTGCCAATCAAAGAACATCAAGGTTTTAGCGGAAGGCGTGGAAACACCAGAAGAGCTGAGATGTGTCGTTCAGTTAGGTTTTGATTTTGCTCAAGGCTACTATTTCGCCCGTCCTAACTTTGACCCCAAAGCCATAGAACCGGAGAAACTTGATTTTTTGCAGCAGTTGAACGACCAACAAGGTTCAAGGATAAGGGAAACAGGCCTAAGGGGCGCACGGTAGAAGAAGACGCCGGCAGACTGATTATTTGCCGTAAAAAAGATTGCTTACGGCTGCTTCCACTGTGCTTTTGAGGACTCTCGCAGGTTTTACCTCGTGGAAAAGATTGCTGTCATCGCGGTTGGCCGCACGCACTGCGGCTATATAGCGATCATCCATATTTTTGGAGTCAAAGATCTTGACGCGAGTCCAAGCATCGGCTGTTTCCGACCAGAAACCCGGGTATCTTTTGGTTCGCACAACGGGTATGGTGACATAAGTTTCAGCTGTGCGACCGTCGCTTCGCTTCTCATACACTTTAACACGATCATACTCTGTTACTGTCTCCGTTCTTTCCTCGTGCCAGTGTTTTTTAGCGCTCAAGTGAAACTCCGTTTTGATGATATGGCTACAGATTGCGGGAAGTTTCGAAAGGAAAAAAGCGTACGACTCCTTACTTTCATTGGGTTTTTCATAGGGCAGAGGGCCAAAGATAAGCTGTATGTCCCTCCACGCTTTAGCGGTGCTCTTGATTACAAAGGAGTGCTTGTTCTTGGGAGACTCTATCGCTTGTTCCAACCAGTCTAAAAAGGATTCACCCAGCGACAGCTCCATGTTTTCCGGCATTTCCCCCATAAACTCAGGCGCCATGATGTAGACCGATTTAATGGACGACAAATCAAATCCCTTAGATAGATATCGATCTATTTCTATTTTAGCTTCCGCAGGAAAAACCGACACGAATACAGACAGAAACAAATAAACCACTCCGAGTATCCTTGATCTTTTAGACACCACAGACACCATCCCTAAAATGAATTTTATTGCTCATCATAGCTTATAAAAATAGCCACGTCCATTGTTGAAGATCGCGGAATGCGAAAGAGATGCGTTCGTGGTGCTTGCCCGCGATGTCCGTAACACGGCAGTAAAGCGTCCCAACATCTTGTACCGCAAGTTGTCACAGAAGGTTTATCTCTCGTTAAGTGACGCTACGTCCTCAACCGAGAGCCCCGTCGCAAGGGCTATTTTTTCAACGTCCAACCCCATACGTAGCAAGTTCTTGGCGGTTTCAAAGGCCTTAATCCGTTCGCCTTCGCGTTTCCCTTCCAGTATTCCTTCTAGTTTCCCTTTCTTTATTCCCTGTTGCGTGGCCCACTCAAGATCGGAAATAACGTCGCGCTCGGCTTTTTCTTCCAGGTATTGGATAAAGCGATTGCGCTTATCTCCCCAATAGTCCTCTTCTGCCTTCAGCACTTCTTTAAAAACAGGATCCGCTTGCGTCATCTCCGCCACGACATCCACCTCTGTCCGTCAGTTCAATACTGACCAACGGCATGTATTGCATCAGCT
>JAGPAO010000138.1 GCA_018063805.1 Synergistaceae bacterium
CCTCCGAAGTCCTCGTTGCTGTCCTGTCCGACCGTGCTGTCCTCAATTTTCTTCAGCGAGCGTTCAAGCTGTGGTAGGATATTCTCTTTGCGGTCAATCGCCTCAATTATGCTCGAAAAAAGAAATTCCGGTTCGAGGAAGTATCCGAGGTTGCTCAGACACTCATCTTTTATGTCGGCTTTTAGCTCGGCGTCGTCGCTTGCCCACGCCTCCTTGAATGTAACACCGTCCTCCGACAATATGTCATCGGCATACATCTCTATCTTCTCTGACAAGTATTTGTAGAATATGAATCCGAGGGTGAAGTACATAAAATCGCTCGCCGACATATTGCCGCGAAGGTTGTTGGCCACAGTCCAAAGTTGACTGCGAAGCTGCTGTTGAAGTTCCTCGCTCATTGTTTTAATTTCTTTGAAATTAAAGGGTTAATGGTTAGGGGGTAGTTTTTCGGTGAAGGATTTAGCTAATGCCGATAGTTGGCGGGAGAGGGCATGGAAGCGAGGCTTAATGTCATGCAGTTCCGCTGCAGTGATATAGCTTAGGTCGGAGGCTATCTCTAACTGGCAATATGCTTCCATCAAAGAGCCATATGCAATTTCGATGAAATGAATTTTCTCTTTGACAGAACGGTGGCCGCTGCCTTCCGCGATATTCGATGGCACAGAAACGATGGATCTTTGCAGTTGCTGACACAACGCAAACGCCTCTGTGCGCGGAAACTTTGAAGAAAGCCGGTAAACTACCACAACGAGTTGCCTTGCATCCTGATAAACTCTCAGATTCTCAAAAGAAAAACAATTCTCTTCCATAATCTGTAACCTTTAAACATCTATTCCCAATTATATATTTCTATGATTTTACGGAGTTTTTGAATGATGCGGTTGAAAACGCCACGGCGTTGTTTCAGACCGAGTTTCTTTTTCTTGATGGCATCCTGAAGTATCTCGTCTTTCTCACGGTGGAGATAGTCGTATTCCTCCATGAATTTATGAAGTGCCGTCCGGTCGATTTCTTCCTCCTTGGCAAGTTGCTCGACGGCGCGGTCTTTTGCCTTGCGTACATATTCTACCAATCGGGATTCAAGATCTATGGTGCCGTCAGCCTTAGACCGTCGGAATTCATCCTGATTGGCATCGACATTCTCGCTGATGAAACCGTCGATAAGCTCAGCCTTGCTGCGCATCTCGGCATCACGAATCATCGTGTTAAGAATCTCCCGGCGTTTTTCCGAGTAGTCATCGCTTGACGGGTCAAGGTCGTGAATCAACGCGAGAATGTATGCCACGTTGATGACATCGCTGTGGAGCAGTTCGAGGCAGAAGTCAATATCTTCAAGTGTTGTCTGGGCTTCGTCATCATAAGCGGCGGCAGGTTCTGCAGCTACTTTGGCCGGGGACGCTCCAAAGTTCTGGGCAATGTCAAGATACTTGCTGCGAAAATCCTGAAACTCCTGCTCTGTCATTATGAACGATATATCCGAAGGTGAATATTCCTCATAAATCTGCATTTCAGCGTGTTTCTTGATTATATCGCGGAAGGCGAGGACAAAAGCAACCTTGTCGTTCTCGCTTTCGAGATTGTCTATCTCGTCCACATTCGGATATTTCGACAGGAACTGCTCCGTCTTTTCAATGTATTCACGTTTGACATCTTTGAACGGCGGTCGCACTATATCCTCAATAGGATTATTGTCGGAGAACAGCTTTATAGACGCATCCACGTTGCTTTTGAGGTCGCGGAAGCAGATTACCTTGCCAAATCTCTTTTTCTCGTTCAACACACGATTTGTGCGGCTGAAAGCCTGTAACAGCCCATGGTATTCAAGATTTTTATCGACATAAAGAGTGTTGAGCTTCTTAGCATCGAAACCTGTAAGGAACATCCCGACGACAAGCAACAAGTCCAAAGGCTTCATCTTCGGGTCTTTCTTCTTCATCCTCTTGTTGATATCATCATAATAGAGTCCGAAGTTTTCTACCGAGTGGGATGTGCCGAAGTTTTTGTTGTAGTCATTTATGATTTCCTGCATCTCATCGGCAGCGACTTTCAAATTTGCGAACCCCCGGTTCATGCCGGTGGCTTCATCATCCTGACTGCCGTTTGCTGCGTATGTAAATATCGCACCGATTTTGATATCGGGATTTAATTCCTTAAAAATTTTGTAGTAACGCAAAAGCATCGGCACTGACTGAACCGCAAACAAAGCGTTGTATTCGCCATCAAAAGTGGATTTATTGAAGTTGTTAAGGATAAACCTTGCAACTTCACGCATACGGCTCTCGCTTTCAAGGTCAAGTTCTGCGTTTCCGGTGTAATATTCAACAAGAAAGCCTAATACATTGTCATCGGCAATAGCATCTTTAATCAGATACTTATGCAGGCAGTTGCCGAAGATTTCTTTGGTTGTACGGTCATTTTTCGAGTTCTCGACGAATATCGGCGTGCCTGTGAAGCCGAATATTTGAAGATTTTTGAAAAAATTCACAATATTTTTGTGACTTTCACCGAAATGGCTTCGGTGGCACTCATCAAAAATCATCACGACCTTTTTATTGCGCACATCCTGAATATGTCTGTTGTAATAGTCTTTTGTGACTGCGCAATTCAGCTTTTGAATTGTGGTGATTATGATTTTTGCATCGCTGTCGAGACGGCGGATAAGCTCCTTGGTATTGTCCGTGCCATCAACGGCTCCCGGTTCAAAGGCTTCATATTCAGCCTGTGTCTGAGTGTCGAGGTCGTGACGGTCAACGACAAAAAGCACCTTGTCTATTTCATCGACCTCCGAAACGAGTTGTGCCGCCTTAAATGATGTTAAAGTCTTTCCCGCGCCGGTTGTGTGCCAGATATACCCGTTGTCGTTGCTGTTGACAACCCGGTCAAGAATCTCCTCTACGGCGTAGTATTGATATGGACGCAGAACCATGAGGCATTTATCACCCTCATGTAGCACGATATATTTACTGATGATTTTGCCAAGTGTACACGGGTCGAAGAATTCAGCGGCGAAAAGGCTGAGTTGATTGAACGGATTGTTTCTCCTGTCAGTCCAATTAAACGTGAACTTATAACCGCTATTGGGGTTATTGGCGAAATAGCGGGTATTCACGCCGTTGGAAATCACAAAAATCTGAATATAGTTGAATAGACCGTGGAACGATGTCTTGTGATAGCGTTGAACCTGATTATATGCCTGTTTCAGTTCCACACCCCGTTTCTTCAACTCAATCTGCACCAGAGGCAGGCCGTTGATCAGTATGGTAACATCATAGCGACACTGACGGCGACCTTCTACCGTAATCTGATTGGAAACTTGAAATTCATTCTGACACCATTTGTGACGGTTGAGAAATTCAAGCCATACACGCTGTCCATTGTTAAGCTCCAATGGCAACAAATCCCGCAATTTCTTGGCTTTCTCAAACGTAGTGCCGCCTTCAAGATAGAGCATGACCTTATTGAACTCATTATCTGTAAGCTCCGTTCTGCCATGCGACGCAAGCTCCTTGGCATTATGTTTTTCCAACTGTCGTTTGAAATTGGATATAAGGTTGGTTTCCTCATTGATTTCAACGTATTCATACGCCATATCAGTGAGGGTTTTTATCAAGCCTTTTTCCAGTGCATCTTCGCTTTGAGTAAGTGGCATCTAAAAATAATAAAACTCCGGGCAGTTTTCTGAAGGCTGACCGAGCCTGTAACGACTGCTTAGGAGCTTTGGAGTTTGTTTGGTTTTGTGGAATCGTTTCCGTTATGCTTTAACCGTTTCAGTCATCTTCAGAATCTTAAGGTTACTATATTGCAAGATTAGCGATTTTTTCTGACATGGCAATCGAAATATGTTGAGAAACATATGACTATAAACGAGAGGCTAATGAAAACATAGAATGCCACCGGCAACGATGGAGTGTTTTCGGTGGCATTGGTCGGGATTAAGGGGTGGTGGGATAATAGTACGAGAAGGTGGTGTCGGCTTGTGAACGCTGCTCATGGCGGCGAATTAAAGATTTGATGATGTCCGTTTCATGGCGGGAGTGTTTCACATGGGACAAATGACCCTTACGGGCATTTATGGTTGGTCACACTATCAGCCACCATGTGTCAGCGGTGTACTTTTCCTTATTGTGTTTCTCCCGCATGACGTAGCCGACAATATCGCCGACTCCGCCGCTGCATAGTATTTTCGCTATCATAACAATGCGGAATTTTGGAATTTCAACTTACCGAGAATGGCTAAAATTCCGTCGAGACAAACCTCGGCTTTGCGTCTCGTCGATGGCCCTGCATTGGCCTAACAAGCCTTTACTTGGTCATTGAGATTCTTTCCTTGGTACATCAGTTCGCGTATAGCATCACGCTCGAAGTCGGTGAGACGTTCAACAATCGAGAGCTTGAAGGCACCAATACGGAGCAATTCCGCTATGCTGATTCCGGCTTTGACGGCTTTCTCCTTTAGCCGGTAGAAAACTCTATGCGGTTGCCGTCGAATGTCAGACTCATGCGAATGGGCACATTCTCCGTAACGGCAATACCTTTCTTCTTTCGCTGTTCTAATTTAAAATTTACGATTCTTTTTATGTTCATAATCAATGGCGTGTAAAATTGTTTGCACCCAAAAGTACACCCAATTTTGGTGACGTCAAAATAGCGTTAACAATTGTTGATATTTCACGCAAAATCGCTAAACCGCACAATTACAAATACATGAGCCATTATGATTGTTTATTTGCCCAATATCTTCTTTCCCTCCCGCTCCGCCATCATGTTCATATTTCCCGCATACCGGGTCGGCATGGGGAAAATTTCTCATTAATCAGGAAAATCGCTTCCTCCGCAATGGAATCACCGCAAGTATGTACAAGCAAATTGCGGCCTTCCTGGGCTTGCAGCCGACCATCTACATTGACTATTGAACCAGCTCAAAGCCTATCTGAGTCTTCACGGGAACTGCTGGACTGTAGCCGTCATCAACAAATTCACCCTTTAGCGTCTTTTTCCAACGCAGATTGATATTCATCCTTTACAGGATAAAGGAATCAATGGGAGCCCCCTCCGGGGACTCCCATTGAAAACCGTTACATGTGGATGGCGATTCCCTCGGAAGCCAGCATGGATTCATGGATGGCCTCAGACAGCGTGGGATGGGCGAAAATGGTGGCATGGATGTCCTCGTCCGTCAGTTCCGCCTG
>JAGPAO010000139.1 GCA_018063805.1 Synergistaceae bacterium
AAAGCCGGAGGCATCTGCGTCACAAGCGGAGGGACATCGGGGCCGACGTTGAAACGAAACAAAGACCCCGCAATCAAAGCCGCTAAAAGAGTGCTCGTGGTCATGCCGTCACCTCCTCCTCTTTGTTCCCATCCTCTTCATCCTCTGCAGGGGGGATTTCACTGGCCCCGGCTATTTTCATGATAATGACAAAGAAAGAGGGAATGAAAAATAAACCGATCATCGTAGCTGCAGTCATTCCTCCCACAATTCCCGTACCAACAGATCGTCGGCTTACCGCACCCGCTCCCGTACTGAGGAGCAGGGGCAAACAACCCAAAATAAAGGTCAAAGCCGTCATCATGACAGGGCGAAATCTCAGCCTGGCGGCGTGCGTTGCCGCTTCAGATAAGGGCATTCCGGCCTTGTAGCTCTCTTGGGCAAACTCCACGACAAGAATAGCATTTTTTGCAGCCAACCCGACAAGAGTCAGCAAAGCCACTTGAAAATAAAGGTCATTGGAAATCCCTCGAAGGGCAATCGACAAAAAGGCACCGAAGAACCCGAAGGGGATGGAAAGGACAACGGCAAAGGGAAGGCTCCATCGTTCGTACTGAGCGGCCAAAATGAGAAAAACCATCACGATTCCCAGACCAAAAGCAAGCATGGTCGCCGATCCCGTTTGTTTTTCCTGAAAAGCAGAACCCGTCCATGAGAGCGTGAAATCATTGGGCAACTCTCGCGCTACTTCCTCCATTGCGGCAATAGCTTGCCCGGAGGTAAACCCCGGAGCCGGGTTCCCCATTATTTTTGCCGATGGAAAGACGTTAAAACGCTCAAGGATTTCCGGCCCCATCTGCGTCTTCACCTCCACAAGCGAAAGCAACGGAACCATTTTCCCCGTAGTGGAGCGGACATGCACATTTCGCAACCCCTCAAGCTGGTCGCGATAGACAGAATCAGCTTGCAGCATTACCCGGAATGTACGCCCGAAGCGGTCAAAATCGTTAACGTAGAAAGACCCGAAGTAAACCGCCATTGTATTGAATAGCGAATCCAACGGAACATTAAGAGCTCTTGCCCGATTACGATCCACTTGAACAAAAAGCTGAGGGACACTAATGGAAAAATTATTGCTGAGTTGCGTGATCTCAGGCCGCTTAGAGGCCTTTTCCATTAGTTTATCCAATTCCACCGTCAAATTGGATAAGTTTCCGTCTCCCCTGTACTGCAAGTATGCCTCAAAACCTCCGGTAGTGCTCATCCCTATAATAGGGGGCGGATTAAAAACAAAAACCTGCGCATCCGGAATTTGCCAAACTCTCCCCATTAACCGCCTTGCCAGGGCAAAGGAGCTCTGATCCGCTCCGAGTCGCTCATTCCAAGGTTTCATATTAACGAAGGCAAACCCAAAGTTAGATTGCAGCGCACCGGCGAGAAAGTTAAAACCGGAAAGAGTCACATCGTCCGTAATCAGCGGCTCTTGCGCAAAAATGTTATTGAGCTGTTTCGCGACATTCTGCGTATGGTTTAACGAAATACCGTCCCCCAGCTGAATAACAGCAAGAAGAATCCCCTGATCCTCATCGGGAATCAGTGCGCTCGGAACCGTCCTGGCCAGTTGCAGTGTTGCAAACAACAAGACGGCAAAAAGCATAATGGACAAAAGAGAGCGGCGCACCAGCAAACGAGCACCGGCCGTATAGCCGGATGTAATTTTATCGAAAAAAGCATCAAATTTCCGATATCCAATCCATTTCTCTCCCTTTTGCGGCCGAAGCAGCAGCGCGCAAAGCGCAGGGGTCAGCGTCATAGCCATGAAACTGGAAATGATGATGGAGACAACAATAGTGATGGCAAACTGGCGATATAAAATCCCCGTCAGCCCGCTCAAAAATGCAGCAGGGAGAAAGACTGCGATCATAACGAGAGTGGAGGCAATAATCGGTCCTGCTACCTCTTGCATCGCCTTAAAGGTTGCCTTTCTCGGAGACAGCCCGTCCCTTATGTTTCTGTCCACGTTTTCCAGAACAATGATGGCATCGTCTACCACCGTGCCAATAGCCAATACCATTCCAAACAAGGTCATCGTGTTGATGGAAAAACCCAGAGCCTTCATCCCTGCAAACGTGCCGATAATAGAGACGGGGACCGCAAGACAGGGTATAATCGTCGCCGTCCAACTTTGCAGGAAAATCAGAATAACAAAAAAGACCAAGATGGTGGCTTCGATCATCGTCTTGACCACTTCTTGAATGGAGATCAGAACAAAAGGAGTCGTATCGTAGGGAATGGAATAGCTCACACCCTTCGGAAAACGAGCGGAAAGCTCCTCCATTTTCGCCTTTACTAAATCAGCGACAGCTAGGGCGTTCGCTCCCGGAGCAAGGGTGATCCCCATAGGAATGGTTGGAGCGCCTCCTCTTGTTCCTTGGAAGTTATACTCCGTAGCTCCAAGTTCCACCCGGGCCAGATCCCTCAAATAGAGCACGGTGCCATCCGGATTAGAACGAACAATAATATTTCCAAACTCTTCCGGCGTTGATAAACGCCCTTTCGCAACCATCATATAGTTGCGATCCAGTGCAGCGGCAGTAGGTTGTTGCCCCAAGCGTCCCAGAGCGTACTGAGCGTTCTGTTCCTCTACCACCCTGATAATATCGGCAGGGGTCAATCCGAGTTGGGTCATCCGGTCCGGACGAAGCCAAATGCGAATGGCATAATCCTTCGCACCAAAAATAGTGGCATCACTCACCCCAGGAATACGCACCAGCTCATCCACCACATTCACGGATGCGTAGTTACTGAGGAAGATTTCATCATACCGCCCCTCGGGTGAATCAATCGCTAAAATCAAGACCATATTGGGGGATGTTTTCTGCACGGTAACCCCGCGCCGCTGCACCTCCTGCGGCAGAGAGGCCAGAGCCATCTGAACGCGGTTATTCACGTTGATCGTGTTCTGATCTGAATCCGTTCCCATTTCAAAGGTTACCGTAATCGTCATGACTCCGCTGCTGGAACTAACGGAGTTCATGTAGATCATATTATCCACTCCGTTAACCTGCGCCTCAATGGCGGAGGCAACGGATTGAGCAATAACTTCTGCATCCGCTCCCGGGTAAAACGCTCTGATCTCCACTTGCGGTGGAACCAGATCGGGGAACTGCTCAACCGGAAGCGTAAAAATACTAATGACACCAAACAAAACAATAACGATAGAACAAACCATCGCCAAAATGGGGCGTCTTATAAAAATCGCGGCAAACATCGCGTTACCCTCAGTTGGCGGGCGATTGATCGCCCGATGCGGTGTCGTCCGCCTTTGCCTCATTCAACACGTGCACAGCAGTGCCGGGGTTCACCTTCACCACACCATCCAGCACCATACGCTCGCCATCCTCAAGCCCCGATTCAATCAAATAGAAATTGCCGATAGAGAGCGATACATCCACGGAACGAGCCATGGGAATATCCTTATCATCCAACACGTAAGCCATGCTTCCCTCTTGGGTCATCAATACCGCCCTCTGAGGAACGAGAATCGAATTTTTTAGGACACTGCCCAAAACACGGACACGCACAAACTGCCCGGGCAATAATTTCCCTCCCGGGTTGGGCAACTCCGCCCGGGCACGAATGGCCCCCGTCTGCGGATCCGCTGTTCGATCTTTAAAATCAATGCTGCCAAGGAATGGGTGGATCGTTCCATCCGCAAGTAGCACTTCAACATCGACCTTCCCCTTAGGAGCTACCATCTTCCCGCTGGCTAAAAGGTCCGCATTGCGGCGCGATTCGTCCGCAGGGATAGCAAATTCAACGTAGAGAGGGTCGGGTTGCACAATCGTTGTCAGCAAACTGCCGGCGGCATCCATTGTGACCAAATTCCCCTCAGATCGCGTTTCCTGCCCCGTGATACCGGAGACGGGCGCGCGCACTTGAGTCCAATTAAGGTCAATCTGTGCCGATTTCACAAGAGCTGAGGCCGTCCTTACAGCCGCAAGGGCATCAGCATACGTTGCAACCGCATCATCCCGCTCCGCCTGACTGACCGCCTGTCGCTCAAAAAGAGCGAGAACTCGATCGTGTTCAATTTTTGCCCGGTTTAAACGCGCCTTAGCTCGCTCCAACTCCGCGCTTTGTCTGTCCAATGCAGCCTTATACGGTTCCGGATCTATTCTGAACATCAGCTCCCCGGTTTTTACCGGCTGCCCCTCTGTATAAACCCTCTTCGCCAAAATACCGCCCACGCGGGCACGCACTTCAACCTGTTTGAATCCGACCGTCTGCCCCACATAATCAAGAGACATCGGGACATCCTCACGATGAACCGTCAGCGCCGTGACCACAACCGGAGGCATAGCCTCTCGCTGTTGGCCTTCTCGCCTTTTTGTGTCAGCCCTTTGCCAAAGAAAAAAGCCCCCTACAACGATAACCAGGATCAGGACTACCCCGATCACCTTCGCACGAACAGCCCCACGACACTTCATCGTCACCATGACGAGCACTCCCCTTTCGGAATACTGTAACCTTCACGCTATAAAGCCGATATAAAAAGACAAACACCTATACGCCTATATCTTAATGCGACGGTTTATGCTGCTCCTTCGTGCCGCTAATGTACAGTTTAACGTTATTTCAAGCAAGTATGTTCTTTTTTAATGTCACTATTATTCTAGGATTCCAACGTTATCTGTTTTTCACAGGAAGAATACCCGCTTTATGCTATTATTTCTTTACGTACCGGAAATTTAATTGAATCCATGCGGAGGTTTATTATGGAAGATACCCTAAAATACAACACATCGCACCTCTACTTATTTAAGGGAGCGGAAATCCTCTTACACAAAGACGATTCGTACCGCATACCTCAATTAAAAGAAATCGATCTCTTCAAAACGGCAATAATCCGAGAACAACCATTGGACGAAACCATTCCCGATGGGGATCGATGGGGAGAGTTGGACGCATCCTTCACCCCCCCTGAGGGCTATGAATTAGTGGGACTGCGAATTGTCTCACAGCAATTTGAATACGATACTTTCGTGCGCGCGGGCCTCGCCTTTCAATGGATGGATTTCCACAGGACCAACCAGTTCTGCGGCAGATGCGGGGAAACCATGCAAAGCCATGCCCAAGACAGAGCACAAGAGTGCCTCAAGTGCGGCTACCTCATTTACCCGATCCTGGCTCCTGCCGTCATCGTCGC
>JAGPAO010000140.1 GCA_018063805.1 Synergistaceae bacterium
CGGTAAAAGCATGACGCTCAAGTGCATCGCCGGAGTTGTGCGTCCCGACGAGGGGCGCATTGTCGTGAACGGAGTCACGTTTTTTGATTCGAAAGAGCGGATTCATCTTTCACCGCAGAAGCGGCGGGTCGGTCTGCTCTTTCAAAATTACGCCCTGTTCCCGAATCGAACGGTGGAACAGAATATCCTCCCCGTCCTTTCTCTTGGAAAGAGAGGGACTAACATTCAAGAGCGTTTCCGCGCGCTTATCCGGCAATTCCATATTGAGGGGCTGGAAAACCACTACCCCGCACAGCTGTCCGGCGGCCAGCAACAGCGCGTAGCCCTTGCGCGCATCATGGCGAGCGACCCTTCAATCCTGATGCTGGACGAGCCTCTATCGGCTCTTGATAGTTACCTGCGTTGGCAGCTGGAGGAGGAGTTGGCTCGGATGCTGACGGAGTTTGAGGGAACGACGCTCTATGTATCCCATAACCGCGATGAAGTGTTTCGTTTATGCCAAAATGTTTACGTCATGAACGGGGGGCGCTCGGAGAGGGTGCGTTCCCTCCGTGATCTGTTTGAATCGCCGGACACCCTTGCCGCCGCTCTTTTGTCCGGGTGCAAGAACTATTCGCGGGCAGAACGGATGGATGAGCACACCGTTCGCGCCCTTGATTGGAATCGTGATTTTAAATGCACGGCAAGGCTGGCGGAAAATATGGCTTATATCGGCGTTCGCTCACATCATATACGCTTATGCACGGAAGGGGATAAAGAGGGGAATTACCTTTCCTGCAAAGTTCTTCGCATCACGCAGGATGTTTTTTCAACCATCGTCAGCGTATTGCCTGAAAAGGCAACCCCCACACGCAAATTTTCATGTCTGCGTATGGAGGTGCCAAAGCCGATTGGCGACACGTTAAGGGCAGGGGACAGCGTCACGATTCAAATCAAACCGGACGATATTCTGCCGCTCAAGAGCTCGTAGGGGGAAACTTCGTCTTACTCGATTACAAAGAAGACTCCTTTTTCTTTTTTCGCTCCGCCCTCATGCTTATTTTTTTAGCATGAGGGTCTCCGTGGGTGGGGACGATACATAAAAAAACAAAATTATCGTCTCCGATGTTACGGAAGGAGTGCTCCGTTCCCGCCGGAACGCGTGCCCAATTCCCCTTCTCAAGATCGTAATGCTCTCCCTGCACGATCACTTCTCCATGCCCATCAAGGGATAGTGCAAGGTGATCCCAATCGTGGGAGTGTACGGGGATGGCGGCGTTCTTAGGTAGGATAAAATGCCGCATCACATAATCATCCCAGCCGTTGCCGGGGCCGAAAACATTGCGTTTGGTTACGTTTGCCGCAAGGGAAGAGGCGTCCAGTATCTCTAAATCCGTCACCTTACCCCAGTTTTTTTCATCCATTCTTAACCCTCCTGCCTAACACCTAATGGATGCACTATTTTTGCTTCATCGCGGATTTAATCTTATCCGGTGTTGCGGGAAGTTCCTTGATTCTGGCCCCGCAGGCTGCAAAGATGGCATTGCCTATGGCTGCGTGAGGAGCGGAAAGGGGCATTTCTCCCGTACCTGCAGCGCCAAAGGGACCGTAGGGGCGCGGGGTCTCAATGTGAATCAGCTTGATATCGTCCGTGATATCCTTGACGTATGGAAAACCGCAGGTGATGAGGTTGTTGTATTTGGTCTCGTCAAGGAAATTCTCACTGAGCGCAAGGCCGATGCCCTGAGCAATTCCGCCGTACTGCTGCCCGTCTACCACTAGGTAGTTGTTGATTACGCCCACATCTCCGACCAGTACAAAACTTTCCACTTTTGCCTTGCCGCTGTCCGTATCCACGGATACTTCCGCAAGGTTGATCGCAAACATGTGAGACATAAAGGGGCTTCCCTGCCCTGTTTCAGGGTCGTTGCCGCTGCATTCAACGACATTCCCCTTCTCGTCGAGAACCTGTGTTTTGTAAGTAGCCTCGTAGTGAAGCTCCTTGCCCTCTTTGACCATCTCGTCATAGGTACGGTATGAACCATCCAGTTTGCGCATCGCGTCAAGGAGCATCTTGCAGCTCATGATGATGGCGTTGCCCACCATATTCTGGCAACGGCTTGCGGCTGCGGCTCCGCTGTTCGGCGCTTTAGCTGTATCGCTGCAGACAAGCTTGATATTGCGGGGGGCGATATGGATTGGTCGGAGTGCCTCATGCGCGGTTCCCACGCACCCCATGTCCGCACCCTGGCCGTGATCCTCCCATGTGTTGTAGATAATGACCCCGTCTCGCGTAAGTTCGATCCCGCTGCTGGCTTCATCGGCTCCGTCATCGTTGGAGTTATAGATGCCAAAGGAGACGCCTACTCCATATTTGACCTTATCTGCCGCTGTATTTTTTTTCTCAACCCGCGCCTTCATCTCGTCGTAGACGGGGCGGGCTGCTCGGATCATCTCCTGAAAGGGGTACACTTCAAATTTTTGACCGCTGGGGGAGGTGTCACCCGGTTGGATAATGTTGCGCACGCGGAATTCAAACGGATCGATTCCCGCCTTATGTGCCAGCATATCAACGGCTGTTTCGCCGCCCCAGTAAGTCTGAGGACCGCCGTAGGCTCTAAACGCAGCGGACCAGCGGTGATTGGTCCAGAAGGTGTAGCCCACACCTTTAAGATTATCCACTTTATAAGGAGCCAGAAAGAATTGAATCCCTTTATTGGTGAGGTCTTGGCTGGATTCGGAATAGGGGCCGTGGTCAACGTAATACGTGTGTTCGCCTCCGACGATTTTTCCGTCTTTGTCGGCAGCGATGCGTATGTTCATCAAGAACGGAGAACGTTTGGGGGTGCGGGTGATGTGTTCCTTCATATCCAACCGCATGTAAACGGGTCTGTCCTTACACGCAATCACGCATGCGGCGAGCAGGGGTTCGTTTGTCGGGCCGACTTTATAGCCAAAAGTGGCTCCCATGTTGTTCTGAATGACGCGTATTTTCGATGGAGGAACGCCAATTCCGCGGGCGATCATCATCTGATGCCTGTAGACACAGATGCTCTTTGTCTGGAGGCAGACTCGCCCCTCTTCGTCATAATAGCCGTATCCGCAGTCCGTTTCAAGCGTGAGGTGTGGCTGGCGGGAGCTATAGAAGGTATCCTCAACGATATAGGGGGCTGCATCGATGGCACTTTTGGGGTCGCTTCCCTTTTGGAAGGGGCGTTTATTAAAGGCATTGACCATGCCGTCAATCCCCGGTATTTCATCGTAAACGGGGATGGCATCGGGAGCCATTGCTTGATGGATATCAATCATTTCCTTTAGCTGTTCCAGCTCGACCTTAACTGCTGCGGCCGCAGCGCGCGCCTCTTTTTCCGTCTCGGCGCAGACAATGGCGACACACTCTCCCCACTGGCGGATTTTATCCCCGACCGGTACGATAATGCGCCGTTCCCATCCATCCGTCGTTGTCGTCGGACTGCCAACCTGTCCGCGAATTCGGTTAGTGCCTTTATTGGCTGTAAGATCCTCCGCTGTTACGATCTTGTACACGCCGTCCATTTTTGCCGCTTCGCTGAAATCAATTTTTTTGACAATAGCATGGCGGACGGGTGGGCAGACGGGAACGGCAAAAAGTGTCCCCTTCGGCATTTTGAGATAATCATCATCTCCAAAGTCGAAAGTTCCCGTTGCTTTGTAAATCGCGCTTGGGCGCGGATAGTGGGAATTCCAGACCTTTTGTCCCGGCTCCATTCGTTTGGCGAGATCTTCCAGGGGTTTTTCTCCACGCAAAACGGCTGCGGCTTCCATTACGGCATCCGTTATCTGCACGTACCCGGTGCAGCGGCAAGCCATGTAATTTTTCTGGAAGGCAGCGCGTACATCCTCGCGCGTGGGGTTGGAGTTCTCGTCAAGCAATTTTTTTGCCACCATAATAAAGCCGGGTGTGCAAAATCCGCACTGAATAGCTCCGTTCACGATGAAAGACAGTTGGATGGCGTGCGGCTTATCGAGCGTGCCTACCCCTTCAATGGTAAAGAGGTTCGAACCATCGGGCACGGATTTCCATCGCGTTACACAGGCACGCACAACGTTATCATTGAGAATAACGTTACAAACACCGCACTGGCCGCAGTTACAGCCTTTTTTTGTGCCGGTCATTCCCTGCTGTTCGCGAATAACCTCCAATAGCATAATTTCCGGATCTGCTGTGATTCTTCTGGGGATACTATTGATGAAGATACTTTTGACGTGAAACTGCTTTCGTTCTGACATTGGTACAAACACCCCTTTCCAAGGTTGGCCCTGCGTTGAAGGCCGAGTAAGTATGGATAGGGGTATAGCACATGTAGAACAACAGGAATAAAGAACCCCATTGTTCTACCCCCTTTCCAGACGCGGGAGGCTCTCCTGTTTCCGGGAGAACCCTGGCTCCAAACCGTGGGGTTTATTGATTGAACCCGTTAGGTTTGGGAGCTCGGAGGTCTTGGATGGCCAAACGGCCAAACAAGAATAATGTATACTATATACATTATTCTTGCAAGGGATAAAAAAATTGACCCGGGAAAGCTCAAACCCGGATCAGTTTTTTCAGAAGGTACGCATCATATGGTAGGGTTATGCGGTTGCTCCCAATATCACATGCGATGCTTTAATCAATGCCGTAACTTTTTTACCCACAGTGATTTCGAGATTCTTTGTGCTCTCCTCGGTAATAATCGCCGTGAGCATGTCTCCGCTGTCCAGCTTGATGGCTATTTCGGCGTTGACGGCGCCGTGTTCAATAGAGGCGACGGTGCCGGCCAGTTGGTTGCGGGCGGAGAATTTTACACCCTCGGTATCGGTCATTAAAATAACCCACGAAGCCTTGATCAGGGCGACAACTTTTTTCTCCGGTTTTAATCCCAGATTTTTTGTGCTGGTACAAGTGATAACGGAAGTTATTTTTGTGTTGCTTCCGTCAAGAGCAATTTCTATCTCGTCATTTACGGCCCCGTGATGAATGTTGAGCACTGTTCCGGAAAATTGGTTTCTTGCGCTGGTTTTCATGAAAACACCTCCTATATTTTCTTTACGTATATATTTTAAGTGAGGTATTGCCAGTTCGCAAGCATATAAGGCACAGGATATCTGCGCGAACACGTCCACTATAATTTGACAATTTATACTTGCGAGAGTAAACTTGCGTTGTTTTTAACATAAAGGGG
>JAGPAO010000141.1 GCA_018063805.1 Synergistaceae bacterium
CAACATCGCGAAAACAGGGACTATATTGAATAACGGAACACAGCGCGTCACTCCTATTTTTTGGATCCCCATCTGGTAAAACAGATAGCCTAAAGCGGAGGGAAAAATCCCCATATAAAAAACGGATGCCCATGCCGGAACGGAAGACCAGGGGAATGTATCCCAGGGACGTTCCCAAAGAAAAACAGGTAACACCAATACGTTAGAAACAACCATCGCCCAAAACAACACGGAGAGCGGTGTGTACCGCGCTAACGCTTTCCTGCTGAGCACATTATAAATGGCAAGAAAAAAAACGGCAGCCAACATCATCAGATCCCCCCGGTTAAAGCGCATTTCGGATAAAACACGCCAATTCCCGCCGGTAAGGGCTAAAAGCACGCCGAAGAAGGCAACGCAAAGCGAAATCAAACGACCGCCGCTGAGTTTTTCCTTTAACCAAACAACTGCCAATGCGGACGTTAAAAGCGGAGTAAAGGAACCCAAAACGGAGGCATTAACAGGGGAGGTGTCGATCAAAGCCGTAAAAAAAAGATAGTGGTACATAAAAATCCCCATAAAACCAATCATCACAAAAAGAGGAACATCCTGCACCCTAGGTATAAACCGTTCACGAGGTTGCTTGAGCGCAAAAGGCAACAGGAGAAACATCGCGATGATAAAGCGCCAAAATGTCAGTGCGGCAGGAGAGATAAGAGCAATACCCACTTTACCTGCATGAAATGCTCCCGCAAAAGAAAGCATCGCCAAAACCAACAACAGGTAAATGAAACGATCGCCCTTCATTTTTTTAAGTAATTCCAAAACAAACACTCCAGTGACCTACAAACGAACCTCATTCCACCCGTTTACAAGTTTCAAATTTGAAAAAATATACCCTTTATGGACGCATCCAGACTGCGGTTACGCCCTCCTTGAACTTTTGAGGGAAGCCCGTCATCTTGGCTTCCGTCTCGTTCATCGTTATTTTTTTGAATGTAACGGGGAAGGGGATTTCCTTAAATTCAACAAGCGGATTGACCCTTTTTATGATTTGATCCGTAATAGCCTGCGGCTGTCTTACTTTCTCCACAAAAATAGAAACCTTATCAAGATAGACGCCGTCCGGTTTTAGAGCAAGAATCCCCTCCGCATTCAGCCGAATGGTAATCGTAAACAAAAAAGTTCCCGTATATTTCCCGCTGGCTTTAAAACCCTTGCTTGTAAAATCAAAGGCAAGATTTGAGAATCCGCCCTTTTCATTTTTTGCAAAATAAGAGTTCACATCCTTCTCCTTGAGGACGATCTCACCTTTGGAGAGGGCGATATAACGAGCAAGGCTATTCGCGTCCCCGGACACACTCTTGGGGACATCATTTAATACGGCCTCAAGCCGCATGGAGTCAATTCGGATTTTACTTAAAATTGCGCCGTACATCTCCGCATAAGCATGGCTGTCCAGCACGGTAACAGAGACTCTCTCCGGATTAAATTTTTCCCCCAAAAGCCTTGCGATATCCTCTGCTATCGATTGATTGCCTCCGGCAGCAGCAAATGCAGGCAACACATACAGGGCAGATATAAGAACACAAACCGCAACACACACTAGATAACGCTTCATTACTGCATCCTCCTTTGCAACCAATGGTTACACTCTCTCTATAAACAATACAATCCTCATTACAAATGATTTTCGTCTGGTAAGAGGTTTGATTAAAACCTGGGAATTTCAAAAACTACAAAACGGTAAAAATATCGGCACAATCTTGCTTGTGTTTTTCATACACACGCTCAAAATCTTCATGCGGTATCTTTTTAAAATACATCAAAAGCTCCGAGTCAAACTGCGTTCCATCTGCTTCACTTAATATTTCTATCGTTCTCTGGCACGAGAACCTCTTGCGATAAACACGATCCGTATTTAAAGCCGAAAAAGCGTCGGCGATACAAATCATCCTTGCTTCAATGGGAATATTTTCCGCGGCAACCCCGTAATATCCCTTGCCGTCCACGCGTTCGTGGTGGTAATAAACCCAGTCGCTGATTTCTTCAAAAGCTGTTTTTGCCAAAATAAACTTGCCGTTTTCGGGATGGAGCTTCATGGTCTCCCATTCCTTTGCGTCCAACGCACCCGGTTTATTTAAAATCGCATCCGGGATACCTATTTTTCCAATATCATGCAATAATGCCGCATCGCGCACCTTTGCCGGACTGATACGAGCGCGTAATTTCGAAGGCAAATAATCGTAAAAAAGCACAACAATATCACAGACGTGCCTGGAATGTCCTTTTGTGTAAAGGTCTTTCATTTCTATGCTGGTTACCAAAAGCTCCATCAATTCGATATTCTTTTTCGATAGACTGTCGTTCATAATCCATAAGGCATAGACCATTGCAGCAACAAAAATAGCCCCAAAGAAAAAAATCAAGGCAACGACTAGGTAAACCGGTTGAAAAACCTCCATGGAGACCACTCCGGCCACAACCGCATACCCGAGTAAAAACGCATACATCATGCACAGGCAGGCAAGATAGACAATCTTTTTTTTGCCTGCATCCACTTTATACGTCTCATCCTTACAGCGTTTCATCAGCCGATGAAACCCGATAATGCTTAAAAACATAAATATGCTTCCCAGCCCAATTAAAAGAACCGTTGTCGAAAGCAACGCATAACCCCCATGCTATAAAAAACGAATAGACCCCACTTGCACTAAGCAATATATAGGACTTGACCCTTTTTCATAAAACTTTATTTTTCATCATATCCTGTGCCCAAATGCGAATAGCATCCTTATTTTACACCAACTTAAGAGAAAACAGCGAAAATATTTCCCTCAAAAGGAACGGGGGGCCTCCAATACTCGCTCTTCATTGACAGCGTTCTTCATTAGGGGTAAATTCTGAGGAGTAATATTAACCAATCAGGCAGGAGATGGATTCGATGCAGACAATCCGCTGGATAAAGGAACCTCAGCTCATTCAAGGTGAGCTCATTCCCGGCTTAACAGCCCAGGTGCAAGAAATCGCGGCTCATATCGAAAAAAATGGTTTCGAAGCCATTGCAGAATATGCCTGCCGTTTTGACGGATGTGCTCCCTATCGCGTGGCTCCGGAGGAAGCGCGTAAAGCGCTTGATTCCATCCCCCTCGAACTGCAAGAGGCCTTTAAAAAAGCCATTGCCAATGTTCGTTTTTTCCATCAAGCGCAAAGGGAAATACTGACAAATGGAGAATGGGAGATATCTTCCGGAAACCGCGCCGGGATTCGATTCATCCCAATGGATAGCGTAGGCATCTACATTCCAGGCGGGCGTTACCCGCTTCCAAGCTCTGCCATCATGGGCGTTGTGCCCGCTCAGGCAGCCGGGGTGCGACGTATCGCGGCTTTTTGCCCTCCCGGGAAAAACGGACATATCCACCCCGCCGTTCTTGCCGTCCTCTCCCTATTGCAGGTGGATGAAATTTGGGCCCTGGGAGGCGTACAAGCCATCGCCGCCATGGCGCTCGGTGCCGGAGAAATCCAACGAGTGGACTTCATTTCAGGTCCCGGAAATGCCTATGTGACGGAGGCAAAGCGCCACTTCTGGGGACGCGTTGGGATCGATGGCCTTGCCGGCCCAAGTGAAGTGCTCATCATAGCCGATGAAACAGCGGACCCCGCGAGCATAGCGGCGGACTTGCTGGCACAGGCGGAGCATGACCCCGTCTCGCGCAGCATCCTCATCTCCACCAATCAAAGCATTGCAGAGGAAACGCTCAAAGCAGTATCAACCCAGCTAGAGACCCTCCCCACTCGGGAAATTGCCCGCACTTCATGGGAGAACCAAGGAGGTGTCGGGGTCTGTACCCTGAATGAGGCCATTGCCTACGCAAATCAAATCGCCCCGGAGCATCTGGAATTGGCGATAAAAAACCCTCGCGAGGCACTTATCCGCTGCACCGCATACGGAGCGGCCTTTTTAGGACACCACAGCGCTGAGGTTTTTGGGGATTACATCGCAGGCACAAACCACACGCTCCCTACATTGTCGCGCGCCCGCTATTCCGGAGGTGTCTGGACAGGATCTTTCTTGCGCCCTCTCACCCACTTGGAGCTCTCTCGGGAAGGCGCCTCGTCTTTATCCTCAGAGGGGGCACTGATCGCGGACACAGAGGGCCTTGCAGGACACGCCGTTGCCCTGCGAGCCAGAGGAGGTTAATTCTAAGATGACCCTAAGACAGCTTTTCTGGATTTTTTTCAAGATAAGCGCAACCGCCTTTGGAGGGGGGATCGCTGTCATTGGGGTCACAAAACAGGAGATGGCGGTACATGGAAACCTCTCGGAAGAAGAGCTCTCGAATTTTATCAGCCTCGCAACAGCAATGCCCGGCCCCCTTGCCGTCTCGATAGCCTATTTAATCGGAAGACATTACCATCAAACACTCGGTGCCACGGTTGGCATTCTGGGAGCCGCACTTCCTCCGTTTCTTCTCCTTATCCTTATCTCCCCTTTTATATTGGACTATATATATGATCCCGCTGTTCTTGGTTTTTTTCGAGGGGTTTTAGCCGGAGTAGCCGTACTCATCTCCATCGTTGTGGTACAGGATGCAAAAGATACCCTTAAAAGAGGCCGAATCGATACCGTCATTTACTTTTTTGTTCTCGTACTGATCGGAGGAGCGCGTCTTCACCCTCTTATAGCGATAACAGCGGGACTCTTTTTACAACAGCTATTAAGGAGGTTTTCTGCATGAAGCATTTGATAGAACTGGCTCTATCCTTTGCCCGCGTCGGAATCGGTGCTTTTGGCGGCGGTTTTTCCGTACTGCCGCTCATTGAAAATGAACTGGTAAAGCGAATGGGTTGGATTACAGCGGAGGAATTCGATAGCATCTTTGCCCTAGCTTTGGTGACACCGGGACCCATCGCCGTTAATACCGCAACCTTTATCGGCTTTCAGGAGGGGGGGGCGATAGGGGCCGTGGTTGCAACGGCATCCGTAATCATCGCGCCTCTTATCCTGCTTGTCATAACAATGTATATTCTGGAACAACTTGGGGAGACAAGGAAATCGGCCTTCAAAAAATCCATGCGCCCCGCCGTCTCCGCATTGCTTACCCTCGCATTGATCCCGCCGCTACACTCTGTGTGCCGAAACGGCCCCGTTGCCGCTATTCTCTTTGTATGCGGGTTCTACATGGTGAAAAAAA
>JAGPAO010000034.1 GCA_018063805.1 Synergistaceae bacterium
GATGACCATTCTCCTTGGAGGGGATGCCGATTCTGCTTCCAAGGCGATGAGCCTTGTCCTCGGAAATCTGGCGGGAATGCTCTGTGACGGAGCCAAGGAGAGTTGCTCCTTAAAAGTCGGCTCCGGTTCTTCAGAGGCCTATTTTGCAGCCCAGTGGGCCATGGACGGAGAGTATCTCGGAACTCCGCAGGGGCTTGTGGGCGCAACCATTGAGGAGACCGTTCAAAACGTCGCCCGCATTCAACAAGAGGGCATGAGAAGCGTAGACCACGTCATCATCGATATCCTCGATGAACGCAACCGACGCTCCGTACCGACGTACTGACACAGGAAAAGTGCGAAAAAGAGCCCTCCGATCGGAGGGCTCTTTTTCGCACAAGATCTTTTTATCAAATTGTTTTTACCCCAGAATTGCCTTAAGATCCGCCTCTGCTGTTGAAATCGGTGCCAGTCCAAACTTTTCGACAAGCACGTTCAAAACGGCGGGGCCGATAAACGCAGGAAGAGTGGGCCCTATTTTGATGTTTTTGATCCCAAGATGCAGGAGCGTCAACAAGATACAGACGGCTTTCTGCTCGTACCAGGAAAGGATCATGGACAACGGAAGGCTGTTCACATCCGTCTGAAAGGCACCCGCCAGAGCTGAGGCAATTTGAATGGCCGAATAAGCATCGTTGCACTGACCGCAGTCCAGCAATCTTGGAATTCCCTCAATATCCCCAAACTCCAGTTTATTAAAGCGGAACTTTCCGCAAGCGAGAGTCAAGATCACCGTGTCTTTGGGGGCCTGCTCCGCAAACTCCGTGTAGTAGTTGCGCCCGGGTTTTGCTCCGTCACAGCCGCCCACGAGGAAGAAGTGGCGAATTTTCCCCTCCTTCACCAGCTCCACGACCTTACCGGCGGCGGATAAAACGGAATTACGCGCAAAACCGATGGTGATTCGCTTCTCCGCCTCATCCACAGCAAAGCCGGGGGCAGCCTGTGCCGCGGCGATAACAGGGGCAAAGTTTCCATCCGCTATGTGCGTCACCCCGGGCCAAGCGACCAATCCGCTGGTAAAAATCCGCCCCTTGTAGCTCTCAACTGGTTTCTGAATGCAATTGGTGGTCATCAAAATAGCACCGGGAAACGCGTCAAACTCCTTTTGCTGATCCTGCCACGCGCCTCCGTAATTTCCGACCAAATGCTTGTGTTTTTTCAATCCAGGGTATGCGTTGCAGGGGAGCATCTCGCCGTGCGTGTACACGTTGATTCCCTTGCCCTCCGTCTGCTGCAACAGCTTCTCCAAATCCGCAAGATCGTGCCCGGATACAAGAATGGCCTTTCCCTTAACGGGGGTAATGCGAACCTGCGTCGGCTCCGGATGCCCGTAAACGGAGGTATTTCCCTCATCCAGCATCCCCATCACCTTGAGGTTCAGCTCGCCGATTTTGAGGTTAAGTGCCAACATGCTATCGACAGTGATATCCGGCTCAGAAAGAACATTGAGCGCCTCAAAAAAAGAAGCGTTAACGGCCTCATCCTTGCGCCCCAACACCCACGCGTGCTCCGCATAGGCGGCAGTGCCCTTCAGGCCGTAAATCGCAAGCCATTTAAGCCCACCAAGATCCTCCCCATACTTATCTATATCTATTTGCGGCGAGACCTTTTCCCCCATCGCCACCCACTCTGCGCGCGTGCGCGGCGTTTTCTCCATAAGAGGATCGCTCAAATCGCAAAGAGGCTTTCCCTTCTTTTGAGCCGCATCCTCCAGGACCTTCATCATGCGGCTCTTCGTGATAACGGATTGATTCAGATACCCCTCCACGCGCGCCGGGTCAAAATCGACGTTGGTCACCGTGGTAAAGAGTCCTTGCAGGACAAAAAGGCTCCCCTCTTCATCCGTAAGCCCCAGAAGATTCAAACGATGCCCCACACGCGCAATCTGCATGACCTGATGGACGAGCGCATCTTGCAGTGCAGCAACCTCCGGATCCTTACCGCAAACACCGTACTGATCGCACCCCTTACCCTTTGCCGCCTGCTCACACTGATAACAAAACATGATACACTCCTCCTTCTCTTAAATAAAAACTATCCTGTGGATTAAAACTCTAGTCCCAGCGGCTATCAATGACTTGGCCGTCAACACTGATCTTGATTAGTTTTAGCGGAACCAATGCTTTTGAACCCGCAATGGCCTCTTTAACGAGGCGAACCAGACCGCCGCAACAGGGAACCTCCATATAAACGACTTCTATGGAGCGAATGCCGTTTTCACGAATGATCTGGATTAGTTTTTCCTTGTAAAATTCAACATCATCCAATTTGGGGCACCCGATCAAACAGACCTTTCCGTGTAGCAGCTCCGAGTGAAAATCGGGATAGGCAAAAGCAGTGCAATCCGCAGCCATCAAAAGTGACGCATTTTTAAGATACGGTGCCGATACAGGAACGAGCTTCAACTGCACAGGCCAGTTAGCCAACTCGGAAACAGCGGCCTCACTCGACACGCGATGTTCCGGTGCTTTAGGCAAACTGCGAGCCATCGAACCGGGGCACCCGCAGGCAAGGGGCTCCGCCGCGTCCGCTTTTTTGGCGGCCATTCGCGCTTTTACCGTTACTTCATCGTAGGCATCGGCAGGGCGTTCCTCAAACGTAATCGCACCGCGAGGGCACTCTCCGATACAATCCCCCAGCCCGTCGCAATAACTGTCGCTGATGAGCTTCGCCTTACCATCCACCATGGCGATAGCCCCTTCATGGCAGGCATTGGCACAAATCCCGCAGCCGTCACACTTATCCTCGTTGATTTTTATGATTTTTCTTACAGCCTTCACTGCAAACTCCCTCCTCACACGTTAAAGCCCCTTGTTCTTGCGCATCCATATTCCATTCCTGACCGGAATCCCAAAAATCACTCAGCCTCGTCTGCATAAATTTTTCGCGAATCTGTATCGCAAGACGATCCATCAAACCGCCGAAAATACACCGCTTAAAGGGGCACGTCCCCTTCTCAAAAACACACTTTTGGGCGCTGATCGGCCCTTCAATCGCCTCGAAAATTTCGCTATAGGTAATTTGATTCGCCGGTTTTGCAAGGGAAACGCCCCCCTTGGGGCCGCGAGCAGTAACAACCAACCCGCTTTGGGATAACCTCTGAACCACTTTCGCCAGATGCGCTTCCGATGCCCCCACTTCAACGGCAATATCGCGAATCAACCAAGATTTCTCAGGGTCTCCGGCTAAAAGAACCATCGAGTGCAATGCAAGGGATGCCGCCTCACTGAGCTGAATAATACCCGACATAATAACCCTCACTCCTTATTCAAGTATTATAATACCTGAATACCTTTTTAAGTCAAGCCCCATTTTATCGGGGCATGCATTATAAGTGAGGGGATGCCGGAAATGTATAAATGCGGCTTTTTTCCTTGCCTCGCAACACGCGCAGCGCTGCATCGGCAAGAAATTTCAACCGGTCCTCCCCCGGATAGATAAAAACAGGGGCTATCCACTGCACACGCGTCTGTATCTTCGCTATGAAATGACTGTCCCAAGCACAACCACCCGTGACTAAAATACCATCTACTCTTCCTTTAAGAGCGGCGGACTGTGCGGCAATTTCCATCGCTACGGCATAGGCCATGGAGCGATAGACAAGCTCCGCCTGCTCATCACCGCTGTCGATACGGTTTCGCACCTCTCGTAGATCACCTGTTCCCAACCAGGCAAGCATCCCCCCCTCTTTCACACTTTTTTCACGAAGAGCGCGTTTATCCCACGCACCGCTGTACGCCATTCGAATTAAAGGAGCGGAAGGAATCTTACCGCTGCGGGCGGGCGAAAGAGGACCTCTTTCTCTGGAGTTCGTCATATCAATCATTCGGCCCTCTTGATAGGCACAAATGGAAAAGCTCTTTCCAAGATGTGCGACAATAAAAGAGAGCTCTGACACTTCCTTTTCAAGCTCTTCCGCGGCAATATTAACAACCGCTCTGATATTCAAAGCGTGTATCCACTGAGCGAGGGGGAGCTCCTTGAGTCCCGTTTTTTGGGCGATTGGGTCCATCTCATCCGTTGATATGGGATCTGCGATGTATGCTGGAATCCGACGCGGCTTGGCCAGCGCATGAGCTAAAAGCCCTCCAAGATTGGAAGAATGCCCCTGCGGACTGCTGTGGTGCAATCGCGCCAACAAGTGAGCGTCAATATCATAAACACCTCCGGGCACCGCATCAAGAACCCCTCCCGGCGCAATAACGGCATCCATCCGCAATGCGTCTCTGCCGGAAACAAATTCCGACAGCACCTTTTCCACGGCATCGCTGCGATGCCGCCACTGATCCATAAAGGTTGCGTAGCACTCAAGCTCCTCCCGCTCATGATTTATTTCATGAGAAAAGAGTTCTACATCACCTTGATAAAGAGCAAAACAGGTGGAATATGATTTTGGATAGACGGATAAAACAGCATAAGACATAAAAAATCCCCTCTCTTGTGCCATGATGCGATCAATTCATTCAACAAAAAGCACGGTCATTGGCTTTCTGCTATCTGTAGATTATACTGTAACAGCAATTTGATTCTACACCATGGAAAGAAGGTCTTAAACATGTCCCTTTGCTATTTTGAAGGCGAATTCCACTCCATTCAGGATTGTCGGCTTCCCATAACTGATTTAATCGTCCAAAGAGGCGTGGGTGTTTTTGACAGCATCCGCTCCTATTCTCGCCACGCCTTTGCAATGCCGCAACACTTGGATCGATTGCACAGCAGCGCAGTTAGTGCGGGGATGAACTGTGATAACATCATTGCTCTTATGCCCGATATTATCCGAGCGGGTTTTTTGCGGACAAACACACCTAATAACCGCGATCTTCTCGCGCGCGCCTTTATTACAGGAGGCGATACCAATACCAACGGAAAGTTCCCCAACCCCCGTTTTTTCGTCATCTTTGAAGAGGGACCGCAGAGCGACCCTGCCGTCTACGAAAAGGGACTGGCCCTTTACCCAACGACTGTGGAGCGTCCCTTTCCTCTCGTGAAAAGCACAAACTATCTCTTCGGCTACATGCCCAGCTCCGGCGTGGAAAATGTCTTTGAGTGCCTCTACTGCCCCAACGATGAAATAACAGAGACCGTGCGGGGCAATTTTTTCTTGTATGTCGACGGAAAAATCATCACCGCTCCGGTGGGAAGAGTTCTCTCCGGCGTAACTCGCAATATCGTCGTGGATGTGGCCCTAAAAGCAGGGTATACCGTTGAAGAACGCTGCCCCAAAGTGTCAGAGCTCGCCCGCGCAACGGAGGCAATGCTCACAAGCTCCTGGAACGAAGTGGCACCTGTGGTACGAATCGGTGATACCGTCATCGGAACGGGAAAACCCGGTCCTGTCGCTTCAGATTTATTGAACCTTTTCAGAGAAGCACTCCCCGCTTACCTGGACGCATAAAACGGCCTTGTCTTGCTCCGGAAACGAGAAGAAAGAAACACTTTCGCCCCGGAGCAAAACCTTTCTTTTTTTATATCCCGTTCGTCCCTCAAACTTGTGCTATATTTAGCACACAGAAACACCCCATACCGTATGAGGAGGCGTTCCCATGCTCGAAAAAATTGACCTCACCAAAACAATAAAAAAAGGTGATTTTAAAAAACGCGCCGATGCTCTCCGAAATAAATTAGGTCTGTTGCAAAGAACCGCCAAAGATATGGGAATCCCGGTCATGATTCTGTTTGAGGGATGGGATGCCTCAGGCAAAGGCACGTTGATGAACGAACTTATCCTGCCGTTGGATCCCCGCGGATTCCAAGTTTTCAATATAGGAGAACCCTCAAAAGAAACTCTCTTGTGGCCTCATCTCTTTGCGTTTTGGGAAATGACCCCTCCTAAAGGGCGCATGAGTATTTTTAACAGAAGCTGGTACCGCAGAATGTTGGAGCCGATCAAGGGGGATCAGGGAATTCTAGAAGATATTCTCTCCTTTGAACGGCAGATGACAGACGCGGGAACCATTATTATTAAATTTTTCCTTCATATCAGTAAAAAAGAACAGAAAAAAAGGCTAAAAAGAATGAATGAGAACCACGCATCAACGTGGCGCGTGAACAAGCGAGAGCTGGAAAACAACGAAAACTACGATCAAATAGCAAAAACCATCGAGGAGACTATTCTGCGGACGGATAAAGAGCACGCCCCATGGACGATTGTTGAGGCGGAACACAGAGAGTTCGCGACGATCAAAATCCTGTCTACCGTTGCTCTTGCGCTTGAAAAATAGATTCAGCGCGTTGAAGAAAACCAAAAAATTGCAACCATGAAAAAGGAAGCACGGGCGGAAAAAGCAGACGAAGAGAACGCTGCCGATTGCATGGTGACAGAACCCTCCGTTCTAAAAAATCTAGACTTAAACAGAACCGTCTCCGATGCCAAATACAGCAAAGAGCTAAAGACAAAACAACAGCAGTTCCGAGACCTCCAATACAAACTGTACACCGTTCGCAGGCCGATGGTGATCGTCTTCGAGGGGCAGGATGCCTCCGGCAAAGGAGGAGCGATCAAGCGTATCACGCAGAAACTCGATCCTCGCGGTTACGAGGTCAACCCAACCGCCGCCCCCAACGATTGGGAACGCGCACACCACTATCTCTACCGTTTTTGGTCGCGATTTCCGAAAGCCGGGCACGTAGGTGTCTTTGACAGAAGCTGGTATGGGCGCGTTCTTGTCGAAAGAGTGGAGGGTTTTTGCAGCGAACGAGAGTGGCGAAAAGCTTATGAGGAAATCAACGAAATGGAAGATCAATGGGTACGCTACGGCGCCATTATCTTGAAGTTTTGGATGCAAGTGGACTCTGAAGAGCAGCTGCAGCGCCTGAAAAGCAGGGAAGAAAACCCGGAAAAAAGTTGGAAAATAACCGCAGAGGATTGGCGAAACAGAGAAAAGTCCGGGTTATATGAAAAAGCGGCGGAGGAAATGATGCTTCGCACAAGCACCGCGAACGCTCCTTGGATCATCGTAGAGGCAAACGACAAAAAATTTGCCCGATTGAAGGTGCTCACAAACGTAGTAGATGCCCTGACGGCGGCATTGCATCCTTAAAAAATTAGGGGTATTGGAGTCTTGTTTTCAATACCCCTAAGTTTTTATCACGGACGTTTAAAAGGTCTATTCAAAAAAAAGCAGCGTAAGGGGAATGAGGACAACCAGGGAGAGCAGCGTACGCACAAGATAGAGCCACAGAAGCGTACCAAAACCGATCGGAATCCGCGAATGCCAAATATGCCCCCCCGTCTCCGTCATGCTAATGAGTGTTGTCGCCGAAATAGCGGCACAAAAAAACTTAGCGGCCTCCGTTTCACACTGCAATCCAACCACGGCTCCAAGGAACTGATCCACGAAAGCAAGGACTATCGCCGTTGAAATTTGATCGGCCTCAGGAACTCCCGCGAAATTCAAAAGACTCTCAAAAGGAATTTCTATCAATTTAAAAACAGGAGTTAATTCATTCAGGATCAGCAGCGTCGCTCCCCACGCAATGACAAGCGGTAACGTGCAAAAGAGGAGGGAAAGGGACAGATGCATGACTGAATGCAGGTATTTTTTTAAGGACATTTGCCCCGCCTTATACACTGCAGAGAGAAAGGACCATCGGCCTAACGTATAACCATGCGGGATCTTCTCGGACAAAGGATGCCGTCCCTTCTTCCCTGAATACGTTTCCGGAATACTGCATAACGGCCATACATGAGGCATAATAAAAGCCAATAGGGCAAGAGTGAAATAGATGGCAAAAAGCAAAAGACCAAAACGATCGGAAAGTCCTACTAAATCAGCAACGGCATAGGTATAGGGAATGCCGATAACGGAAAAAGTCGTGGCCATAACAGCCGCTTCTCTGTCGCTATAATGCCCCTCTTCATGCATCTCAACCGTAAGTAAAACGGCAACTTCTCCGTTCCCAACCCATGAAGCAAGACAGTCGATAGCAGAACGCCCGGGAAGGTTAAAAAAGGGGCGCATGATGGGGCGCATAAAAGTACCGATATATTCCACCAACCCAAAATCGAGTAACAGCGGGGTGGTAAAACCCAGAACAAGGGAGAGGACAAGCACGCGCGGCGCAACATGAAAGAGAAGGGTTCCGCCTATATCTTCACGTAAAACAAACTCCGGCCCCAACTTAAAATAAACCATAACGGCGATAACTGCCCCAAGCAAGCGTGAAAATAACCAAAAGGGGGTAACCAAAAACATTTCCGAGAAAAACTCACTCTCCTCGATTTTTTTGGGGCGGAAATAGAGTATCCATAGCGTCGCAATAGAACAAAACACGATGATCAACATCGCAATCAGAGGCAGCGATGAAGTCAATGAGTGGGATAAAAATCCTTTTAAATGCCCTATTGTCGTATTCGTCGTACCATTGAACCTGTAGGGAAGGATAAACATAACCACGCCGAGTAGAGAAAACAGTACAAATTTAGCAATATGAAACGGTCTATGCGCCGACGACAGAATGACGCAGCACCTCCAACTGAATGAACTTTTAAAAAAACCTTAACCGTGATGAAAAGGAACGATTTTTAAAATGGGGAACTCTGCTCCGAGAGAAATTCAAAGACTCCATAGCGAAGTCCTCTATCGCTGATAACGAGCGAATCCCTGTGCATGAACTCCAAGAAGCCGGCGACCAGACAGGCACCTGCCAGTATAATTTCCGCTCTTTTTTCTTCAAGACCCGGTATCCTCTTCCGCTCCGCCAAGCTCATCGAGCTGAAAAGGGCGATCGTTTGATTCACTTCATCTAAGCGTAATAATCGGCCCTGCAAAGAAGGGGCCTCCGTGCGATCTGTTTTAAGAATCACTCGCGCTATCGTTGTGAGGGTTCCCCCTATTCCAATAAGAGGAGCATCCGCGGAAACATCATCGGCTATTTCGCTCACAACTTTAAGGGCTTCCGCCACATATTCTCTAGCCACTGCCAACTGAGCGGCATCAGGACGATCCACACCGGCAAAAAAAGCATCGTGAAGAGACAGGGCTCCGATGGGGATACTGACCTTCCGCAACGACATGCCGCCTCGCCCCTCTATCAACTCGGTGCTTCCGCCTCCAACGTCAAAGACAAGCTGAACGCCTTCCGTTGCCCCCACCCGACTGATAGCAGCCCGGTAGGACAGCTGTGCCTCTTCATCTCCAGAGATGACGCGAATTTCAACCCCTGTTTCTTTTTTTACTCTGTCGATAAACTCTCGGCTATTTTGTGCAATCCGCAGGGCCTGAGTCCCCACAGCATAAAAATCGACAACGCCGAGTTTCCGCCCCTCCTGCACAAAAAAAGAAAAGGCTTCAGCCGATCGTTGCATCGCCTCTTCGGATAATAATCCTGTGGAGACGACCCCCTCACCCAGTCGGACGACCAAGCTTCTATCAAAAAGGATCTTACAATCACCGGACGCGCATTTGTGAGCGACGAGCATTTTTATAGAATTTGTACCCACATCAATCACTGCTTGTTTTTGCACAACAAGACCTCTTCTCAAAAATCCACCCCCAACCCAAAGGGAAGGGGGCGAATATAAAACCGAAAGAACTTAAACGGTCTCTTTTCTGGGGGTGGAATTAATAACCTCCAACATCTCCTGTAAAACACGATCCGCATCCGCATAAAGAACTTGGCAAGTTCCCACTGCCTTATGCCCTCCGCCCCCATATTTCAGCATGAGAGACCCAACGTCCACATTGGACGTGCGGTTTAAGATGCTATAGCCAACGGAGAAGACGCAAAACTCCTTATCTTTCCCATCAAATATACGTATGTTAATATTTTGGTAAGGGTATAGTGCATATACCACGTGGCGATTGCCGACATACGTCTCCGGCACGTCGCGCAAATCCGTGATAACAGCGTCTCCTTCAGCACGTGAATGCTCAAAAACCATCTGAAGGGAAAGGGATTTGTGCTCTTCATAGCGGATAACTCGCTCCTGCACATCGCTCAAAGCCAAGATTTCATCTACGCCCTTAGTGCGGAGCTCCTCTATAAGGGTTAACATCAGCTGATAATTAGAGACCCGATAATCGCGATAGCGCCCCAAACCCGTTCGGGGATCCATTATGAAGGAAAGCATGACCCATCCGGTAGGATTCAATATCTCCTCACGGCTGAATTGAGCGGAGTCGGCCTTATCCGCCGCCTCCAGCATCTCCTTGTATCGCCCCAGCTTCTCATCTCCGCCATAGTATTCATAAATGACCCGAGCACAACTGGGAGCAGGCCAACGGTCTCCTTCAACCTCGGCCCCAACGTGAGCCGCTCGCTCTCCCTCACTCGTATGATGGTCAAACCATACGCCGCAACCAGGGACATAAGGGATATTCACCAGAATATCCTCCTTGGTAACGGGGACAAGCCCGTCTTGAATATCCTTTGGATGGACAAATTTAATTTCATCGTATTTCCCAAGCTCTCGCAACAGCACGGCACACATGAGACCGTCATAATCGGAGCGAGTCAGTAACCTCATAGCCCAACCTCCCTTAAAAAAACCAGAACAACTATCGGCTTCCGGACAAACTGATTAGCCATAAAACCTATACGCTTATTATGCCACAATTCCTTCCTGCTTCGCAATCATCAGATTGAAAGATATTGAATATCCGGTATTCTTTCATCAGATTCCCCCTTGCCTGAATGCCGCAAAGGGGTGAAAATACTCTTGATAACGAAATTTACGGGAGGTGCCCTCATTGAAGATAACCACTCCATACGCTTTTCTGGAACATCTCAAAGAAGAAGCGGCCCCCCTTCCCAAGGAAAAAGGGGAGGAAGCGGTTCGCAAGGCAAGAAAAAACATAGATGGCGCACGAGAGCAGATGATGGATCGCCACAACGAACTGGTCGCGGAATCGCAAAAAAAGATGACGGCACTCCTCGCAAAAAAACGTTTAGAAAAGGAAATCCAAACGGCGGAGGATACAAGGGATCTCTTAAACGAGAAAGCCCTTGCGGAGAGGCTGAAGAACCGACAGCTGACCGATCCGCATAAGAACTAAATCGGATCCTATCAACTGTTGCCGACTTATTAAGACAATCGAATTTTTTGCATGTCCCCCTGCTCCAGATCAAACCAGAGCAGCTGATGTCTTAGGGATGTGCTCATGTTTGTTATTACCTTTATGGCCTCAGCAACCTCCAACGCGGCGATAAAGGCAGGGGTAAAAGAGGGGTTGCCTGTTTGTAGCTCCGCACCTTTATCGGGCAGCGCCTCCGCTTCTGTCCACGGCGTTGTGTCTCCGGGATAAAAAACACCCACCTGCCCCCAAAAACCGGCGATCGCACCGTGGATAAACGGGATTTCAACTTTGGCGCAAGCACGCAGAGCCAATAAACGGGATGTGTTGTTATCCAGCGCATCCAGTACCAGATCGCATCCCTGCAGCAACGCATCCGCATTCTCATCTCGGAAATACTCCGTACAGGCTCGTACTTCAACGACGGAATTGATGGATTGCACCCTATCCCTCCCCGCTTCGGCTTTATTTTTTCCCATTTTTTCCTCGGTGCAAAGGAGCTGCCGATTCAGGTTACTCTCAGAGAATGTATCTCCGTCGATTAAAACGAGAGAACCGACTCCCGCTCGTGCCAACATCTCTATAATATATCCACCGAGCCCGCCGCACCCCAGAACCCCAACGCAACTACGCAAAAGCTTTATCTGACCCGCTAAACCGATGGTTCCCATATTGCGCTCGTAACGAGAGGGACAGATTGCCCCTTCAAGCGCCGCTATTTCGACTTGGCGAGGGCTGATGGATGCGCGTACGGCAATAGTACGGCACCACGAATAGGGAACAACGGAGTACCCGCCGCGCTCTTCCGCCCGTTCTCTCAGCAATGCAAGAATATCCAATCAACACAGTCTCCTCCCATTGACCTTTTCCATGCCAGCTAGAATAATAGCAAGTACCCTTTAAGTGTATAGGAGAGATTGCCCCGTTGGCAAATAAAATCATTCCCTCGTTTATAGAACACCCAACCCCTTGGAAAGAGGAGAGCAAGCAGCGTGTTTTCGTTCTGATGAGCGGAGGCGTGGATTCCAGTGTGGCCGCTTACCTGCTGAAACAACAGGGGTGGGATGTAGCCGGCATAACCATGGAGCTTTTACACCCGAGAAAACAAGAAGGGAGTGTTTCTCCGGCGGCAGGGATCTGCCGAGAAATCGGAATCCCTCACTTCTTCATTGATTTAAAGCAGGAATTTTATTCTTCAGTCGTAACCCCATTCCGACAAGCCTACGAGAAGGGGCGCACACCCAACCCCTGTGTGGAATGCAATGCTCATTTTAAGTTCGGGCTGCTATGGGAAATACTGGAACAGCATTACGCCCCTGCGTTTCACGTAGCCACGGGGCATTATGCCCGCTGCGGCACCTATGAGGGGTATCCCTTTCTGGGGCGGGCTCTCGATACAAAGAAAGATCAGAGTTATTTTTTATGCCGCATTGCGCCGGAACGAATTCCTCGATTGCTTCTGCCCCTTGGGGAATACTCCAAAGAACAAACCCGAGCGATTGCGGCTCAAGCGGGATTGGCTGTTGCCGAAAAAAAAGACAGTATGGAGATTTGCTTTGCAGGCGAGGGGAATTACAGGGCAATCCTGAATGCAAAACAAGGAAAAGGCCCTATTTTAAACCAAGAGGGAGTCCAACTCGGAGAACATAACGGGATCAGCGGATACACCTTGGGGCAACGCAAAGGGTTGGGCGTCAGCGCACCGGAACCTCTCTATGTGGTGCAAATCCTGCCGGAACAGAACACCATCATCGTGGCACCCAAAGAGGCCTCTTTTTTTCACACTGTGCGGGCAGAAATGCCCAATGTGCTCATTCCGCAACAGTACACAAAAACAGCCCCGCTCTTTGGCAAAATTCGATCACAAGGAGAACCCTCCCCCTGCAAGATAACGTATTGTGATAAAGACACTTTGGAAGTCACTTTTGATACCCCTCAATTTGCCCCCGCCCCGGGGCAAACGCTGGCACTGTACAGCGCAGAAGGGCATATCGTCGCAGGGGCGACGCTGCAATAGAGAATAGATAACACAACTCCATTTCTCTGACGGCGCATTATGACAATATCGATTAAAATATAAAAAATTCAAGAAGGAGGTAATCTTTTGGAGAACAACCTGATCGATAGAATACGAGGAGGGCTGATCGTATCATGCCAGGCATTGCCGGATGAACCGCTGCACAGCTCCTTCATCATGAGCAAGATGGCACTTGCGGCAAAACAGGGGGGAGCGGTGGGCATAAGGGCCAATGGAATAGAGGATATCAGAGCGATCAAAAAAGAGGTTGATTTGCCTTTGATAGGCATTATCAAGCGCGTATACGGAGATAACGGGGTCTTTATAACCCCCACGCTTCGAGAAGTAACCGAGTTATGCTCCGAAGGCGTGGACATCCTCGCCATGGACGCAACAATGAGAGAGAGACCCGATAACCGCCCCCTTGAAGAGTCGGTTGCATTGGTGAAGCGCGAGTTCCCGAAAGTCATGCTCATGGCCGATACATCCACCGTGGATGAGGCACGCGTTGCTCTGCAACTGGGCTTTGATTTCATTGCCCCCACCCTGATGGGATACACCTCGTATACGCCCGATTTTAACATAGCGGCAAATGATTTTGAAAAACTGAGGGAGTATATCGCCATCAGCGACAGGGTTATAGCAGAGGGTAATATCGACTCCCCCGAAAAAGCGAGAAGATGCATTGACCTGGGGGCTTTAGCGGTCGTTACAGGAGGAGCCATTACCAGACCCCAACTTATAACCAAAAAATTCACCGATGCAATGAAGTAATTTTTTCCATCAACTTAGGAGGGATGACATGAATTCTGTATTTTCGTTGCTGCAAAAAATAGGCAGGGCCTTTATGCTTCCGATAGCCATATTGCCAATGGCCGGTATCTTTCTTGGTGTGGGCGGAGCGCTTACCGGAGCAACCCTGATCGAGACGTACAACCTGACTTTTTTAATGCCGGGAACCATTCTGCACTCTTTTTTAACGCTGCTTTTGCACGCAGGGCTCTTTGTGTTCGTCAACTTGCCGCTCCTCTTTGCTGTCGGCGTGGCCATCGGCCTAGCCAACCAGAACAAAGAAACGGCCGCTCTTTCAGCCGTCATCGGCTTTCTGCTTTTTCATACGATCATAAGCACAATCCTTGCCTTCCAGGGTTTAACTCCTGACAACACAACCGTAAGCGCCCTTGTAAAAGCGGGGATGGCGGATGGCGAGGCGGCCGGAGTCGCAGCACTCTACACGAGGGAGCTTGGCATTTTCACCCTCCAGACAGGGGTATTCGGCGGCATCCTCTGCGGTATTCTTGCCAGCGTGCTCACCAATAAGTTCTCCAACAAGTCGCTGCCGGATTATCTCGCGTTTTTTAGCGGCAATCGATTTGTACCTGTCGTCACCATGATTTTTTTCATCCCGATGGCCGCACTCTTTCCCTTCATTTGGCCTTCTGTCTTTAAATCCATCGTGGCTGCAGGCGAAGCCTTCTCTGCCATGGGATACATCGGAACATTTCTCTACGGCACGACGATGAGGCTGCTCAACGTTTTTGGCCTCCACCACGCAATCTATCCTCTCTTTTGGTATACAGAGCTCGGAGGTGTTCTTGAAGTCGGAGGAAAGATGGTGGCGGGCGGACAAAAAATATTCTTTGCCCAGCTTGCGGATCCCAGTGTGGTTCACTTCAGCTCGGAGGCCACACGAACCATGACCGGGGGATTCCTCCCCATGATGTTCGGCCTTCCGGCTGCAGCGCTTGCCATGTATCGATGTGCGGACGATAAAAACAAGGGACTGGTCAAAGGCATTCTGGCTTCGGCGGCTTTCACCTCCTTCCTAACTGGTATAACGGAACCCATCGAGTTTACCTTCCTTTTTGTAGCACCGCCTCTTTACCTGATTCATGCCCTGTTGGAGGGGCTTGCCTACATGTTGATGCAGATGCTCAACGTTGCGGTAGGAATTACGTTCTCAAGAGGCATCATCGACTTTACGTTTTTTGGCCTGCTTCAAGGAATGGCGAAAACATCGTATCAGTGGATATTGATCCTGGGCCCTATCTATGCCCTAATTTATTACAATGTATTTAAGTTTATGATCATCAAATTTAACTACGCCACGCCGGGACGCCTTGGGGCCGAGGCAAAACTTTACACGAAGACCGATTATAAAAACAGAGAAGAAGCGCAGCTGATGGAACAAATCGTGAAGGCTTTCGGCGGAGCCGACAATTTCGAAAACCTCGACGCTTGTATCACAAGGCTCCGAGTAACCGTTAAGAACGAGTCCCTTGTCGCGGATGATGCCACCTTCAAAAAACTCGGAGCTAAAGGAATCTTCCGATCGGGTAAGGGAATTCAGGTCGTCTATGGGACACAAGCGGACATGTATAAAAACAAAATACGGGAGATGTACAACCTGTAAGGGGAAAAGTTCTTTTGTTCTGCTGTTTTGCACGTACGATACCCGCTTTTAGCGGCTATCGTACGTTTTTCCGATCCATCAAAGTTAAAAAAAGCTCCACCATCTTAGGATCAAAACGCTTTCCGCTCTGATCCTTGATGATGCCAAGCGCCTCTTCATACCCCAAAGCCGGACGATAGGGACGCGCAGAAATCATCGAATACCAACTATCGACAACAGCATACAAACGAGCGGCCAAAGGGATATCCTCTCCGGCAAGCCCTTTAGGATACCCCGTACCGTCCCAATTTTCATGGTGGCAGCAGGGGATCTCTTGTGCGTGCTGAAAAACAGGCATATGCTCCAAAATCTTCATTGCATAGAGAGGGTGCTTCCGCATTTCTTCCCACTCTTTCTCCGTCAAAGATCCCTCTTTAAAATAAATGCCTTCGGGAACCCAAATCATTCCAATATCGTGCAAAAGCCCCCCCCATCGCATCAACAGAAGTTCATCCGTGTTAAGAGCCAATTGACGCCCCATAGCCACCGCTGTATCAATTGCAGAACGGCAAAGAAATTCCGGATTTTCCCTCCAGTGAATGGCAGAGATGTAGCCGATACCTT